>NZ_JAMYUA010000024.1:0-94251 GCF_040322715.1 Mesorhizobium sp. M0106
CGTGGCGCTCTGGGTCACTGGATGATCGGCTCGAGCGAAAAGCATCTCGCCCGCATCTATGACGTGCTGAAGCTGCGGCTCAGATCGCAGCCCCTCATCCATGGCGACGAGACCACGGTCCAGGTGCTGAAGGAAATGGACAGAGAGGCCACCAGCACCTCGTACATGTGGGCATACCGGAGCGGCCACGACAGTGACGAGCCGATCGTGCTGCTCGATTATCAGCCGGGTCGCGGCCAGATACACCCGCAGACCTTCTTGGGCGATTACCGCGGCATCGTGATGAGTGACGGTTATTCCGCCTGGCGCACGCTGGAAGGGGCAACGCATCTTGGCTGCATGGCTCATTCGAGGCGGCGCTTCGTCGATGCCCTAAAGGCGAGGAAGAAGGGTGGCGGGCCGCCGGAACAGGCACTCCGGTTGTTCGAACAGCTCTATCGGGTTGAAAGGCAGGCGCGGAACGAAATCCCCGATGACGGCGAAACGCGAGATCACTGCATTCGCCGCTTCCGCCAGCAACATAGTGTCCCGATCCTCCAGGCTCTCAAGGCATGGCTCGACGACTTCGCTCCAAAAGTCTTGCCGGACAGCAAGCTCGGCGACGCCGTCTCCTACACCCTGAACCAATGGGGATATCTGACTCGTTACACCGAGGACGGCAGCATGCCGATCGACAACAATCTTCTCGAGCGTGACATCAGAATCTTTGCCACTGGCCGGAAAAGTTGGCTGTTCAGCGATACCGTCGACGGAGCCAGGGCCAGCGCCGTCATCTACAGCCTGATGTTGACCTGCCGCGCCTGTGGCGTCGAGCCGTTAGCGTGGCTGCGCCACGTCCTCACTGAACTACCTCAGCGCCCCGAGAACGCAGCCATCGAGGATCTGCTGCCCTTCAACTTCGCCAAAGCAACAGCAGTCTGATCAGACCAGATACCGTTCCCAATTCGAAGGCCATCCGTCGAAAGCGCCGGCGTCAACGTGCAGGGAAAATCGCGCTTACGCTTCAGGAAATGGGTGCACCCGGCGCAGCGGCGACCTTTGTTTGGAACATCCTAATAAAGCGCCACAGGCTTTGGGGTTCTTTTGGCGCCGCGCGCCGCAGGCTGACCTGTCATGCAGGAAGCAAGCCCACCTGCACCGGCAAATCGCCGCGCCGGTCGTCGACACCTTAAGAAATTTCCGGCGAGACAGCGCTTGGCCTGGCTCACATTGTGCCGACCCGCAATTTATCTCACCACGATCTTCTTTATTGATCTTTCCTCCATCGAACCCAAAGAAGCGCCGAGTGCTGATCAGATCGATTTGAGGTACTCGATCAGATCACTCTTTTCCTGATCGGTCAGATCAAGGCCGAGATGGCCGTCATAGTGCTCCTTCTGCGCAAGACGTCGATCGGTTCACTCCTCCTGCCAGGGGTCGATCAAGTTAAGGACCCGACGTCTCCTCCCGGCTCGAGGTCTATTTCAATAAAACCGTATGTCACCGTCCTGCTTCCTTGATCCCTTGCCTTCCCTTACAATCCCTTCCGGACACAGAGGAGTTCCGCCATGAGCGAAGACGCCGTCAACATGTCGATCCGCAAGTTCCTAAAGGAAGTCGGCGTCACCTCCCAGCGCAAGATCGAGGAGACGGTGCGCGAAGGGCAAATCGGCGGCAAGAAGCTGAAGGTCCGCATGACGCTGACGGCGGAAGGCACCGGCCTCAACCACGTGGTGGACGGCGAGATCGAACTTCCATAAGCCGGGCGAAGCGCGTCTTTGCCTGCCGATCCAGTGGTGGCAGGAGGTGGAGTGCCGCGAACTGGAGGGCGCACCCCGTCATCTGGCGGGACGCGGAGCGGCCGTTCAGGCCTCTACTACTATTGTCGGCGCGCCGGGCCTGGCATGGCCGATGATGCGAGCCGAAGGATAGCCGTCCGCGACGATCCTCTCGACGAGCGCCGCTGCGTGGTCGGTCTCGCAAGCAACCAGCAACCCGCCCGAAGTCTGTGGATCCGTGAGAAGATGGCGTCGCCACTCGGGCATGCCGGGAGGTAAGCTTACCGCGTCGCCATAGCTCGCCCAGTTGCGCCGCGATGCGCCGGTGACGTGGCCGTCGACCGCGAGCGAGGCAGCTTCGGAAAAGAGCGGCACGTCGTGGCTGCAAATTATCAGCGTGCACCCGGCACCGCGTGCCATCTCGAGGCCATGTCCGAGCAAGCCAAATCCGGTCACGTCGGTGACGGCGTGGACGCTCGCGTCCTGCGCCAGCTCCGATCCGATCCGGTTGAGAAGGGTGGTGGAGGCGATCATTTCGCGATAGCCGCTCTCGGAAAGCGCCTGCTTCTTGATGGCGGCGGAGTAGATGCCGACGCCGAGCCCTTTCGTCAGGATCAAGGCGTCACCCGGCCTGGTGTCAGAATTGCGTCGGATATCTCCGGGTCGGCATGTGCCGATGACTGCGAGGCCATAAATCGGCTCCGGCGAGTCGATCGAGTGGCCACCTGCAACCGGGATTCCGGCGTCGGCGCAGACAGCTTCGCCACCTTTCAGGATTTCGCGGACCATGAGCGTCGGGATCTTGTCGAGAGGCATCCCGAGGATCGCCAGCGCCATGATCGGCCGGCCACCCATCGCATAGATATCGGACAGGGCGTTGGTTGCGGCAATCCGGCCGAAATCGTAGGGGTCATCTACCATAGGCATGAAGAAGTCGGTGGTCGCGATGACGCAAGTCGCGCCGTCGAGTTGCCAGACTGCCGCATCGTCGCCGGTCTCCGTGCCAACGAGAAGCTGATGATAGGGACTGGCAGCCGCCGGATCGGCGAGAAGCTGCTGCAGCACTGACGGTGCCAGCTTACAGCCGCAACCGCCGCCATGGGCGAGGCTGGTCAGGCGCACAACGGGCGCATCGGTTATTTCGGGCGAGAGGGCGATTGCCATAGTCGTCGAGCCTCCTCTGCTGGCACGCTTTAGTAGGGATCAAGGTCAACCGGAATGGAAAATACGATCGCCCAACGCACGGCACGTTTGGAGCACGCTTGCTCTCAGCGGATTTCGTTGAGCTAGGAAAGGCAAGGACCGTATCCGGCGTGCGAGGCATCGCCGTCATTGGGTATCGATCGAAAGGCGCCCCGACCCGCGGGAGCTGTTTCATCGCCACGCTTTACTGTATGATAATGCGTTCGTTTTCGTCAATCTCAATCGCGGTCACGAAAGGATGACAAGAATATTCAACAATAATACACAATGCCGATTTGCGGGCACAAACCTGTTGCAGGAAGGCGGTTCGGAGGGGCGCTTTTGCTGCACCGTACGCGCCTCGTTCTTTGGCATTGATTTTATTTGGTCCGAGACTAGTTAGTCGGATTGAACCGTTGGTTCGAGTTGCCTTGTGGGGCATCGGCTTCGGGAGGAACCCATGAACATCGATCTTTCTCGACGCGCGTTCCTGCAAACAGCAGGCGCGGGTCTCGCCGGTACTACGCTTGGAGCCCTCGGCTTCGGCGATAGCGAGGCCGCACACGCGGCGGCTATACGGCCCTTCAAGCTCGCGAACACCACCGAAACACGCAACACCTGTCCATACTGCTCGGTGGCTTGCGGCATAATCTTGTATTCGAAGGGCGATCTCAGAAAGGGCGAGCCGGCCGAGATCACCCATATCGAGGGTGACACTGATCATCCGACCAATCGCGGCACCTTGTGCCCCAAAGGGTCGGCCCTGCTCGGATTTGTCAAGTCGCCGACCCGTCTGCAACATCCGATGATCCGCAAACCGGGCTCGGACAAGTTCGAGCCGATAAGCTGGGAAGACGCACTCGGCCGCATCGCCCGCCTGATGAAGGACGATCGCGACAAGAACTTCGTCGCGACGAACAATGACGGAGTGACGGTCAACCGGTGGATCACCACCGGCTTCCTCGCCGCCTCGGCTTCGACCAATGAAACCGCGTTCGCGACCTACAAGGTGGTCCGCAGCGCGGGCATGCTGGTGTTCGACAACCAGGCACGTGTCTGACACGGCCCGACGGTGGCGAGTCTCGCCCCAACATTCGGCCGCGGCGCAATGACCAATTCCTGGACCGACATCAAGAACACGGATCTCGTCGTCATCATGGGCGGCAATGCCGCAGAAGCGCATCCTTGCGGCTTCAAATGGGTCACAGAGGCGAAGGCCAACCGCGGCGCCAAGCTCATCGTCGTCGACCCGCGCTTTACGCGCTCAGCTTCGGTGTCGGATCTTTACGCGCCGATCCGCCAGGGAACGGACATCGCCTTCCTGCTCGGGCTGATCAACTACTGCATCCAGAACGATAAGGTGCAATGGGACTATCTGAAGGCCTTCACAAACGCGACGTATGTCGTCAAGGAGGGCTTCACCTATCAGGACGGCCTCTTCTCCGGCTATAACGAGGCGAAGCGAGACTATGACAAGTCCAGTTGGGACTATGACATAGGCACGGACGGCTTTGCCGTTGTCGACGCGACATTGGCCAATCCCCGCTGCGTCTGGAATCTGCTCAAGAAGCATGTCGCGGTCTACACGCCGGAGATGGTCGAGCGCATCTGCGGCACACCGAAGGACCGGTTCCTGGAGGTGGCCGCGATGGTCGCCGAGACATCGTCTCCGACCAAGGCGATGACCTCGATGTACGCGCTCGGCTGGACCCAGCACTCGAAGGGCTCGCAGAACATCCGCGCCATGGCGATGCTGCAGCTTGTTCTCGGCAATATCGGTGTACGCGGCGGCGGCATGAACGCGCTTCGCGGTCACTCCAACATCCAGGGGCTGACCGACCTCGGGCTGATGTCGAACCTGCTGCCCGGTTATCTGACGCTGCCGACTGAGAAGGAGGTCGATCTGGCAGCCTACATGTCGACCCGAGGCTTCAAGCCGCTCCGGCCGAACCAGATGAGCTACTGGCAGAACTACAGGAAGTTCTTCGTAAGCTTCCAGAAGTCAATGTGGGGCAACGCGGCAACGCCGGAGAACGGCTTCGCCTATGACTACCTGCCGAAGCTCGACCTGCCGGGCTACGATCTGCTGCGGGCTTTCGAGCTGATGCACCAGGGCAAGATGAACGGCTATTTCTGCCAGGGCTTCAACCCGCTACAGGCAGCTCCGAACAAGAAGAAGGTGATCGAGTCCCTCTCGAAGCTCAAATACCTCGTCATCATGGATCCGTTGGACACGGAGACGGGCCGGTTCTGGGAGAACCACGGGCCGTACAACGATGTCGATCCGTCGCAGATTCAGACGGAAGTCTACCAGCTTCCCTCCACCTGCTTCGCCGAGGACGACGGCTCGCTGGTCAATTCGGGGCGCTGGCTGCAGTGGCATTGGGCCGGCGGCACGCCCCCCGGCGAGGCCAAACGCGATACCTGGATCATGGCGCAGCTCTATCTGCGCCTGAAGGAGCTCTACACCAAGGAAGGTGGCGCCTTCGCGGATCCGATCGTCAAGCTCAACTGGCCTTATGCCGATCCCGGCGATCCGAAGGCCGAGGAGCTTGCCCAGGAGATCAATGGCAGGGCGCTCGCCAGGGTAACCGACACGGCCGACCCGACAAAGGTGCTGGCCGAGGCCGGAAAGCTCTTGCCGGGCTTCGCCGCGCTGCGCGACGACGGCTCCACCTCCTGCGGCTGCTGGATCTATTCCGGCTGCTTCAACGAAAACGGCAACAACATGGCCAGGCGGGACACCACCGATCCTGACGAAACCGGCGCCTATTCCAAATGGGCGTTCTCATGGCCCGCCAACCGCCGCATTCTCTACAACAGGGCGTCGGCTGACCTCACCGGAAAGGCTTGGGATCCAAGCCGCAAGGTGATTGAATGGGACGGCACGAAATGGTCGGGCTACGATGTCCCCGACATCTTGCCAACGGCAAAGCCCGATCAAGTAGGCCCGTTCATCATGAATCCGGAAGGCGTCTCGCGCCTCTTTACCCGGGGCATGATGCGCGACGGACCATTCCCGGCGCATTACGAGCCATTCGAGTCGCCCATCGCGAACCCGATAGCTCCCAAAGTTCGCGGCAACCCCGCAGCGCGGGTGTTCGAAGGCGATATGGCCCAGTTCGCCGAATCGGCTTCGCAGGAGTTTCCCTACGCGGCGACCTCCTACCGACTGACCGAGCATTTCCACTTCTGGACCAAGCACGTCATCACCAATGCGGTGATGCAGCCGGAGTTTTTCGTGGAAATTTCGGAACAGCTTGCGGCCGAGAAGGGCATCACCAAAGGCGGCTGGGTGCGCGTCTGGTCGAAGCGCGGTTCCGTTGTGGCGAAGGCCATGGTGACCAAGCGGATCAGGCCGCTCACCTGCGATGGCAAGACCGTCCACATCGTCGGAATACCATTGCACTGGGGCTTCACGGGAGCGGCGAAGAAAGGCTTTGGGCCGAACATGCTCACCCCCTTTGTCGGTGACGCCAACATCGAGACGCCGGAATACAAGGCGTTCCTTGTCAACATCGAGCCCATCGCCGGGCCGGTAGCGTAGGAGGAGTAAGCGATGTTTCCTCCACTTCCAAATCCTTCGACGACGGATATCGCACCGCGTTTTTCCGACAAGGACCTCATCCGCCGCTCTGCCTCGACGGTTCCCGCGCCCGAGCAGCAATTGAGGGAAGTCGCCAAGCTCATCGATGTTTCGAAATGCATCGGCTGCAAGGCGTGCCAGACGGCCTGCATCGAGTGGAACGACACGCATCCGGAGATCGGCTTCAATGCCGGCGTCTATGAGAATCCTGCCGATCTGACGCCGGACATGTTCACGCTGATGCGCTACAGCGAATGGGACAATCCCGAGACGAACGAACTCGAATGGCTGATCCGCAAGGATGGCTGTATGCACTGCGCTGACCCGGGCTGCCTCAAGGCTTGTCCGGCACCAGGCGCCATAGTGCAGTATTCGAACGGCATCGTCGATTTCGTCCATGAGAACTGCATCGGCTGCGGCTATTGCGTCAAGGGTTGCCCGTTCAACATTCCGCGCATCTCCAAAGTCGATCACACGGCCTACAAATGCACGCTCTGCTCCGACCGCGTGGCTGTCGGCCAGGGACCGGCCTGCGCCAAGGCCTGCCCGACCCAGGCGATCGTGTTCGGCACGAAAGACGAGATGAAACAGCACGCCGACGGCCGCATCAAGGACCTGAAATCGCGCGGCTATTCGAATGCCGGCCTCTACGATCCGCCCGGCGTCGGAGGGACGCATGTGATGTATGTGCTGCACCATGCCGACCAGCCGGAACTCTATTCGGGTCTGCCGAAGGAGCCGAAGATCAGTCCGCTCGTGGACGCGTGGAAGGGCGTGACCAAATATGCCGGCCTCACCATTCTCGGCGTGGCGGCCGGCGTCGGCCTGCTTCACCATCTGGTGATGGGACCGAACAGGGTCTCCGAGGCGGATGAGGAGCATGCCGAAGAGCTGACGGAAGGCGACAACGATGGCCGCGTATGACGTGAAGCCGAACGAGCAGGTACATCCCGGCAAGCCAGTCATCGTGGACCGCTACACGGTGAGCGCGCGGATCAACCATTGGATCACGGCGGCCAGCCTGATCCTGCTCGCCTTGTCCGGCCTTGCCATGTTTCACCCGAGCCTGTTCTTCCTGTCGGGGCTGTTTGGCGGCGGCCAGTTCACGCGCTTCATTCACCCATGGATCGGCGTCTTGCTCTTCTTCAGCTTCCTTGGGCTTTTCCTTCGGTTCTGGAAGGCCAATTTGTGGAGGCCCGAGGACGGAACGTGGCTCGCCCGTTTCCGTGACGTATTGTCCAATCACGAGGACAACGTCCCCGACGTCGGCAAGTACAATGCCGGCCAGAAGCTCGTCTTCTGGTCAATGTCGATCCTCATCATCATCCTGATTTCGAGCGGCATCGTCATCTGGCAACAATATTTCGCCGCTTACACCACGATCGGCCAGCAGCGGGTGGCGCTGCTTGTTCATTCGATCGCTGCCGTGGCGATCATCGGCGTCTGGATTATCCATTTCTATTCGGCCATCTGGGTACGCGGCACCATTCCCGCCATGACGCGCGGACGGGTGACCGGCGGCTGGGCTTGGCGGCATCATCGCAAATGGCTGCGTGAACTGATCGCAGGCAAACCGGACGGACGTTCGGGATCGAATCCCGCCGAATGAGCGGGTATTTGTTTTTACGCAATTCCGGACGGAAAACCGTTATACACTTTTCGTGGAATTGCTCTGGAGCAGTATCAAGCCGACCACGTGGCCCGTGAGGTTCGTGAGGTTGAAATGCCAAAGCAACAAGATCCGTCACGCTCTGACCCGACTGTAATCGGCGAGGTCTCGGCTCCACCCTTTGCGCGCCTGCCTGATCCGCGGACCTTGTTCATTCGCCGCTCCGAGCGATTGGATGTGTTGGCGGATGACCACCAGCTCGGCCCCTATCTCCGCTTCCTCTCTGCACTGACGGATGCGCAGCACCGCATCCAGGACGGCTTGCCGGAGATCGAATTGCCGACCGCGGAGGCGCGCGAGCGCGCACGAACCTTCGGTATGCCGCCGCTCGATCGCAACCAATCAACTTCGGATGCCGCCCTTGGAATGACGCTCGGCCGCCTGTTCGAAGTGGCAGCCACGATCGAAAAACCCAAGGCGGCCGCAGCCGCCTTGGACAGGCTGGCGAATATCGATGCGTCCGGGGTCGACTCCATGGTGCGCAATGTGCTCACCGATGCGATCCCAATGAACGCGCTTGCCGAGCATGTCTATGTCGCGGCCGCGCTGCAGGTTCACTTTGCCCGCCTCGCGGCATGTCTCGACAGCTCGAAGCTGGTTCCGGTTGCCGACGGCGCCTGTCCGGCCTGCGGTGGGCCGCCCGTATCCTCGATCATCGTCGGCTGGCACGGCGCACACGGGGCGCGGTTCTGCGTCTGCGCGCTGTGTGGAACATTGTGGAACCACGTCCGTGTCAAATGTACGCTGTGCGGCTCGACCAAGGGGATAGGCTATCAGGAAATCGAGGGAGGCTCTGGCGCGGTCAAAGCCGAGACCTGCGATGCATGCGGCTGCTATGTAAAGATCCTGTACCAGCACAAGGATCCGGCTCTCGATCCGGTCGCCGACGACGTGGCGACGCTCGGCCTCGACCTGCTCGTCCGCGAGGGTGGCCATCGCCGCGGATCGTTCAATCCGTTCCTTGTTGGCTATTGATACGATGACCCCTTCATCCGCAAACCCTTTGCGCAATCTTCCGTCGGTCGACCAAGTGCTGAGGACCCCGCTGGCGGCGGCCGCAATCGAGCGCTTCGGACGGCAGGCCGCGACGGAGGCCATTCGCCGAGCCGTCGCCGATGCGCGAATGGCCTCCCGCAATGCCGGAGCGATCGTGCCGGAGGCAAACGATCTTGCCGGCGACGCACTCTTGCAGCTCAGGGACGGCGAACGCTCTTCCCTGCGCCCCGTTTTCAACCTGACCGGAACGGTGCTGCATACCAATCTCGGACGAGCCCTCCTCGCGAAAGAGGCGGTCGACGCTGTTCGGCTGGCGATGCGCGAAGCGGTGGCTCTCGAATTCGATGTCGAGAAAGGCGAGCGCGGCGAACGGGACGATCATCTTCGATCGCTCGTTTGCGAGCTGACCGGAGCCGAGGATGCAACCGTCGTCAACAACAACGCGGCTGCCGTCCTTCTCGTCCTCAACACGCTGGCGCTCGGTCGCGAAGCGATCGTTTCGCGAGGCGAGTTGATCGAGATCGGCGGCTCTTTCCGGATGCCCGAGATCATGACGCGCGCCGGCGCCAGGCTTGTCGAGGTCGGCACCACCAACCGCACGCATCGCAAAGACTATGTCGCCGCGATCGGCCCGGAGGCCGGGCTCATCCTCAAGGTGCACACATCGAACTACCGGGTCGAAGGATTCACGGCCGAGATCCGGGCACCCGAGCTCGCTTCAATCGCCAAGGCGCATGGGATACCGCTGGTCCATGATCTCGGTTCGGGCACGCTGGTCGATCTAGCCCGCTACGGCCTTGGGCGCGAGCCGACCGTGCGCGAGGCGGTGGCCGACGGCGCCGATCTCGTCACATTCTCCGGCGACAAGCTGCTTGGCGGTCCGCAGGCGGGTTTCATCGTCGGCCGCAGGGACCTGCTCGCAGCGATCAGCCGCAACCCGATGAAGCGGGCGCTCAGGGTCGACAAGCTTCGTTTGGCCGCGCTCGAGGCGACGTTGAAGCTCTACCGCGACCCCGACCGGCTGGCCGAGCGCCTGCCGACGCTAAGGCTGCTCTCGCGCTCGGTGAAGGAGATTGCGGCGCAGGCAAAGCGCCTTGCTCCCCTGGTTGCTGACGCCGTGGGCGAAGCCTTTGCGGTCGACACGGTGGAGTGCCGGAGCCAAGTCGGATCCGGCGCGCTGCCGCTCGAAACCGTGCCAAGCGCCGGGCTTGCTCTCAAGCCGCGCTCAGGGAGCGGCCGGTCGCTCGAAGCGCTTGCGGCTGCGCTGCGTGGGCTGGGCGTCCCCGTGATCGGGCGCATCGAAAACCAGGCGCTCGTGCTCGATTTCCGCTGTCTGGAAGACGAGGCGAACTTCATCGCCAATCTAGCCGGCTTAAATCCGGGAGGAACCGATGCGTTGGCTTGACCGCCTTGCGCGCCGCCCAGCCGAGACGCCTGTGGCCGCACGCATGACCGAGGCCCTCGAAGCCGCGCGGCGAGGCGATCATGCCGTGGCTCTCTCCATATGGGAGCCGCTGGCTCACCGGGGCGTTGCCCGCGCTCAGAACAATATCGGCGCCTGCTTCGCCGAAGGGCTCGGCGTCGAGCGTGATGCGGAAATGGCCTTTCGCTGGCTGGCGCTCGCCGCCGAGGCAGGGGATCCTGTCGGGCAAAGGAACCTGGCGTCGCTCTATTTCCGCGGCGAAGGAGTCGAGCAGGACTTTCGCCGGGCGGCCGAGTTCTATCGGGCCGCAGCGGAAACTGGCGACGGACCGGCGCAGGATATGCTGAGCTGGATGCTGCTGGAGGGCGAAGTGATGGTTCCCGATGTCGGCGAGGCGCGACGTTGGGCGCTTGCCGCGGCCGATCAAGGCATCGCATCCGCGATGACCCGGATCGGCATGCTTTATCACAATGCGCTCGGCGTGCCGCGCGATCCGGACGAGGCTGTCCGCTGGTGGCGCCGTGCTGCCATGCGAGGAGACGCCGAAGGGCAGGCAATGCTCGGCGCCGCCTGCCATCTTGGCACGGGCGTGCCGGCTGACGCGGTCGAGGCGCTGGTTTGGCTCCTGCGTGCCGAGGCAGGCGGCAGCGCCCTTGCCAGCCGCTATCTGGCTGCAGTGCGGGCCGAATTGAGTGCAGGCGATGCCGCCGAGGCCGAGCGTCGCGCCGCCGCGCCGTGGCCGGAGACCGCATTATCATGATCGTTGGCACGGCGGGACATGTCGACCATGGCAAAACTGCGCTGGTGCATGCGCTGACCGGTATAAACACCGATCGTTTGCAGGAGGAAAAGACACGCGGCATGACGATCGATCTCGGCTTCGCCTATTTGCCGGTGCCGGGTGGGGATAGCATCGGTTTCGTCGATGTTCCCGGGCACGAGCGTTTCGTACACACGATGCTCGCCGGCGCCAGCGGCATCGACTTCGTGTTGCTCGTGGTGGCCGCCGACGACGGCGTCATGCCGCAAACCCGGGAGCATCTCGCCATCGTCGACCTGCTCGGTGTCAAGCGCGGCGCCGTCCTGCTCACGAAATGCGATCTGGCCGGTCCAGAGCGCCGCACTGCGGTGGCGAACGATATCCGCTCGGTGCTTGCCGGGACGATGCTTGCCGAGGCCCACCTGATTCCCGTCTCGGTCGTTACAGGCGAAGGTATCGATGAACTCAGGTATCTCTTGTTCGAGGAGGCGTCTCATCTTGCCCGGCGTGCAGTTTCGGGCCGTTTTCGATTAGCGGTGGACCGCTCGTTCACGCTGCGCGGCGTGGGCACCGTCGTGACGGGCACCGTGCTTTCGGGTTCTCTCGGTACTGGGGACAAGGTGGTCGTAAGCCCGTCAGGATTGCTTGCGCGGGTCCGATCGATCCACGCCCAGAACCGGCCGACTGAACGTGGTCGGGCGGGAGACCGTTGCGCGCTCAATCTGACCGGCGAAAGGGTTTTCAAGGAGGCGATCCGGCGCGGCGACGTAATTGTCGATCCGAAGCTTCACGCGCCGTCGGACCGGATCGATGCAAGCCTTCGCGTTCTGCCGGGTGAACGCAAGCCGATCGGCCAATGGTTTCCGGTGCGGCTCCACCATGCCGCGACGGAGGTGGGGGCACGCATTGTACTCCTCGGAGACGAACCGATCGGGCCTGGCGGCACGGCCAATGTTCAATTGGTGCTGGACAGTCCGATCGCGGCCGCTGCCGGCGACGTTTACGTGGTGCGCGACACCTCCGCGCAGCGAACCATCGGCGGCGGACATTTTCTCGATCTGCGGGCGCCCAGCCGCAAACGCCGCGCGCCGGAACGGCTGGTCCAACTCGATGCCCATGCGCTATTGGCGCCCGAACTGGCCGCCGCCGCACTCCTTGATGCGCCGCCCCACTATTTCGACCTGAAGGCTTTTGCGCGCGACAGGGCGCTTAGTGACTGCGAGACGGAAGGCCTGATCGATCAACTCGGGCTTGTCCGTTTTGCCGTCGGAGAAATGCTTCTCGTGCTGTCGCCAGAGCGCTGGTTGCGATTCAAGCGCGACTTGGCCGCGACCCTGGAGACCTTCCATGCCGACAATCCGGATTTGCCGGGCGTAGGAATGGAGAGATTGCGTATTGGGCTTGATCCACGTCTGGCGGCCCCCTCTTTCATAGCAGTTCTGCGGAGCCTTTCGCACGCTGGAGAAGTTGCCTTGGACGGCGCCTGGGTGCGGCTGCCCGGTCATGAGGCGCACCTGACGGCGAAGGATGAAACTCTCTGGCTGCAGATCCAGCCTCTCATCGGCGGACCCGAACGATTCCATCCGCCGAGAGTGTGGGATATTGCCGAGGTGCTGGCCGCGCCGGAGACAGAAATCCGGCGGCTTCTGAAGCTTGCCGGCCGCATGGGGAAGGTCCATGAGGTCGCTCATGACCACTTCTTCCAGCGCCAGGCGTTGGCGCAGATCGTGGAGATCGCGCGCGACCTCGCTGCGTCGATGCCCACAGACGAGTTCACCGCTGCTCAATTTCGCGATCGCGTGGGTAGCGGACGCAAGGTCGCCATCCATATCCTCGAATTTCTCGATCGGCACGGCGTGACGCTGCGGCGGGGAGACTTGCGCCGTCTGAACAGGCGCAGGCTGGACCTGTTCCGCCTGACAGGCGAGGGTGAGCCGCCGATGGCGCAAATTTCTGGAGGAGCATCGTCCCCGGTGGGGCGTCCGGACTTCAAATCCGGGAGGGGCCGCGAGTCGGTCTCTGGTGGGTTCGACTCCCACTCTCTTCCGCCATCCTAGTGAGCCAAGATGAACCCGACGGCTTCCTTTCTGAATGACCTGAAAACGACGGCTGAGACCGCCAGGACAACCGAGGCAAGCTTCAGGCGACAAGCGGCCAATCAGATCGCGGTTCTGGAACAGGAGCGCGCTTTCGCCTTCAGGCGGCTCAATCTCATGCAGGCGATCTCGGACGCCGTGGCCTCAGCCGAAAGTGAGGAGATCGCCGTGGCCAGCGCTTTGGCCGTCCTGCGCTTGCGGCTCGGCTGGAATGCGGACAGCGAGGCGCGCACGGAAGCGATCACGCATTTTGGCCCCGTTGCGCTTGCGTTGTTCCAGGCTGCGAAGCTGCCCGAGGACGAACCCGCCACCAATATCGGCGAGGCCCTTGCGATTTTTGAGCATTGGTACTCCGAATCCCGGGGATCGTCGTTCTGGTTGCTATTCGAGCACCAGATCGTGGACACGCCGCTGGTCGACTTTTGACCGACGGACTTTTCGGCATACCCGGATGTGAAAGCAGAGAGCGCAACGTCGCTTTTTTACCGACGAAACGATGCGGTAACCGGCGCCTCGGTTACCGCCGCAAGCAGCTGCTTGGGCGCGGACGCCGGAAGGCGTTCACTCCCATGACATGGGAGCCATATTCGAGCCTTATGTCGTCGAGGTTGGCCGGCTACCTAGAGATCGCGCGCGCTCTCAAACCAGGGGATATGTGACAGAACGAAAGGCGCTCGGCGCCAGGAACGGCGCGCAAGAAGACAGGAGCAATTAGCAGGTGGCCCGCGGAGCGCGCGACTCGATGGAAGGGCACGGGTGTCACCCCACCAAAGCTGGTGCAGAACTGCGACGAAGCGAAAGGCCCACCACGTCTGGGCATTGTTCCGCTCCGAGGCTTCATCATGGCTCTTTGATAATGGCAGGAGCAATCAAGGTGCTCATTGTCAGGTATCCCGCAATTCGTATAGGCCGCCATGGTTCTTGTTGCAGAGTTCTTTGAAGGCGGACTCTGCTTCCCGCGGGATCGTCTTCTCGTACTCACGCCATTTAGGGAGGCAGCCTTTGTCCCCGGGGAGCTTCGTATAGGTCGGGCCGCCCTGGCGGCCGGTCGATGATCCCGAGCATTTCGTTCTGTGGACCTGCTTCTTGCGCGATCCGAGTTTCCCCCATACGAAAGCGGACTTGCAATAGGAGTTGATGAATGACCGAAGAGAAGAATCGCCAGAACGCGGAATTGATGGAATTGACCGCGGATATTGTCGCGGCGTTTGTCCAAAATAACGCAGTGCCCGTAGCAAGCCTGCCCGATCTGATTTCTTCGGTAAACTCCGCTCTCGTTAGCTTAGTCAAGCCAACTGAAGTTGAGCAGCCAACACAGAACCCGGCGGTCAATCCCAAAAAGTCTGTGTTTCCCGACCACATCATTTCGCTGGAAAACGGGCGCAAGTTCAAGTCGATGAAACGGCACTTGGGCTTGCTTGGCATGACGCCTGACGAGTATCGAGCCAAGTGGGGGTTGGCGCGGGACTATCCTATGGTGGCACCAAGCTACGCAGCACAGCGATCGGAGCTGGCGAAGTCGATCGGACTTGGTCGCAAGGCGGGCGCAAAAATGCCCGCCAAGAAGCCCCCGGGCAAGAAGGTAGCAGCCAAGCGGGTGAAGGCCTAAGACCCAGCCTCAGGCAAGCGGACCAATGCAATGACACGCCAATCATTGCCGAAGAGCTTGAAAGCGCGGCCGATCGCATCGCAGACATTTCGCGCGCGGATCTGCAGATCATTCTGCGTCGCGCTGCATTGATGCTCAGAAATATGACAGGCGTGCCGCTGGAACCGGCAACTCATGACGGCTCTGAAGTCTATTGCTGCTGAAATGAGAGTCGGCGGATCAGACCTACTTCAGGTCATCTTGTGCGAGTGGCTCGAAACAACGCGATCCCCGGGGGGGTCAGGAATTGGTGATGATTCGTTTCCGACGCTTGATCGAAATCAGATGGGAACGACGGGTTATCTGGAGAGACCAGAGCGAAGCGCTCCCGTCCATTCACTGTCCTCATCGAATTCGCGTACCGGGAGTAAGACGCGACTTCGACACATCGGCGAACGGATCAAAAGCTGCCCCCAGTCTCAGCGACGGGTCCCTACGATATGGCTCTGCTGGGCCTTCTTTGACCGATCGCAACTCTGTTATTATCGGATGGGAGTCCTTCAGCGAAGTGAGCGAGTAGTCAACTTGTCGCCACATGGGCAACTTCATCCGGTCGTTCGAGCCGCCCCTAACATCATTCGGGAACGCGAACTTTCGACCGCGGGGGAAGTTCGCCCGCTCGCGGCCGCCCTTGTGCCAATCACGTCGCTACTGCCCTGCATTGTACAGCGGCGTCGCAGCACATGGGCGGTGGTCGTTAACACGCTGGGGTTCGGAGCGATGGGCTTCCTGGTCCTTGCATTTGCGCTTGCCTAGGTCCTCAAAACGCCGAACCATCCCTGCAGCAGATGGTGGCCGCGATTTTGGTTCCCGGAGTTCACCGTCTCTCAGCGCGGCCTCCGGTACTGGCCCTGCCATAGGGGTGGCGCCAGAAGACGCCCAGGAACGACTGCAACGATGGCGATGACGACAGATATGCACCAGGCTGCAGCCTCTGCTTCTTGAGGCACTGCGCTACCGCGCAGGGGAGCAGGGGTTTCTGCCCGTATTGACTAAGCCCCGTAAGCCCTTGATGTTGCGTGCTGGAGCATAGATATTTGGCGTCGCTGTGGAGTATCTCATGGCCGATCTCAAGGAAACCGAATCGTCCGCGCCGACCGAAGTGCCGGTGAAAGAACAGACATCTGGCACCAAGAAAACGGCGTCGAAGCCGAAGAAAGCAACCGGGCAGCAGACGCGTGCCGTGCGGACCAGAGCGGCCAAGTCGGGCAAGCCGCTGCCTTCAGCAGAAGCGGTCGCTTCCGCCACCGTCCGGAAAGCGCGGAAAATATACTCTGCAGAGGAGCGTGCCCAAAAGCTCGGAGAGGTCGAGAAGCAGACAAGCCGGGGGGAGAGCACCAAGGCCGCTGTCAAGAAAGCAGGAATATCGGAACAGACCTACTATCACTGGAAGAAGGCTGCCGGGCAGGCGGCGCCACATAGCGACGAGCTCAAGGATCTGCTGAGGCTTGAAGAGGAGAATGCCCGGCTGAAGAAGCTCCTCGCCGACCGGCTCCGCAAGGAAAATGCCGATCTCAGGAAGAAGCTCGGGCTTGATTGAGCCGGTTCTTGGGGAAAGCTGCGCCGTTGGTCGGGCGCCGAATGCACTTGTGCCGCCTGAGTTTCGACGCCGCTCTTTTCTAGCTGAGCTGCTGCGGCAGAACATCGTCGTGCTTTCAGGCAACACCCACAGGCCGTCGAAATCACGAACGCTGGCGCATCATCTGGGGGAGGCGCTGCGCGAAAGATTGTCTGTCACAGTAAATTTCCTCGATCTTGTCGATGCCGGCCGTGGTCTGGGTGCTGCGTTTACTCGAAAGGAATTGATGCCAGAGGCGCTGAATGTGGTAAACGCGGTCGAACAGGCCGACGCGCTGATCGCCACGACGCCGGTCTACAACGGCTCCTATGCTGGCCTGTTCAAGCATCGGTTCGACCTCATCGATCCACTGGCGCTCGTCGACCGGCCGGTCCTGATCGGCGCGACGGGTGGTGGCCAGCGCCACGCGCTGGTGGTCGAACATCAGCTTCGCCCGCTGTTTGGCTTTTACTCCGCCCTGACGGTGCCGAGCGCCGTCTATGGCAGTGACAGCGACTTTGCCGACGGCAAGCTCGTAGATTCGCTGGTTCTGGCGCGGGCCGGGCAGGCGGTGGACCAGTTCGTTGCCCTGCTTTCACCGCGCCAGCCGAAGAGCCAACCGGTCAGTCTGGCCTCAGCCTAAAGGGGCAGCGAGCGTAGACGTTCCTGGTCCTTAGGTTCGCCAGACCATACGAGAGAATGCGAAGGAAATGGGTTGGCGAACCCTCCGCTAACGTATTGAGGGAACGTTGACCCTGCAGGTCGAAGGGTCGCATTTGTTCGCCATGGCATCGTTCGCGCGTTGGAAGCGATGTTAGCATGCGGGCGAGGCATGATGAAAACGGGGAAGGTCTCATGAGTTTCGATGATATCGATCTCAATTTGCTGAGAGTGTTCGACGTGATGATGCGTGAAAGGAGCGTAACGCGCGCAGCTGCCGAATTGGGAAGAACACAATCAGCTGTAAGTCATTCCCTATCAAAACTTCGGTATTTATTGCAGGACGAGTTGTTCACGAGAGACGGGGGCGAAATGCGACCAACCCCTCGGGCAGTGGAGTTGCTGTCAGATATTTCTGCTGCTCTGGCTACGATCCGCGCGTCGATCGACCGGCATCAGATCTTCAATCCAGCAACGACGCGACGCAACTTTCGCGTGGGACTCACTGACTATCACGCCATGATATTCATCCCAGGGCTCATTCGAGAATTTTCGAGGCAAGCGCCTGGCGCGACGCTGAACGTCATTCCCGCAAACGGACCCGAAATCGGTTCATCGGTCTATTTGAGACAAGTCGACTGTGCACTGACGGGAGCGGCAATACGCGACGACCCAGGTCTCTTGAAGGTGGAGCTTGGCCAGGATCGATTGTTTTGCGCGGTATGGAGTGGAAGCAAGATCGCCAGGAACGCAATGACACTGGAAACATATTTGGCCAGTTCTCACCTGCAGATTTCCGCAGATGGCCTGGCAGAAGGCCTGGCGGATGCCGCCCTCAAGCAGCATGGTCTCCGGCGCAATGTCGTTGCGACCATTTCGAATTATCTGGTGCTGCCCTGGGCGCTTCGCGGCACTGAACTGAGTACCCATTGCGGCGATGCCATCCTGCAAATTCTGGACGAGAGGAGTGAGGTGACGTTGGTCCCGCCGCCCCTTGCCATATCGAATGTGAATGCCTGGCTCATTGTTCACCGCCAGATGGCGAATGACCCGGGTACCAAATGGCTCCGGGAAATAATCATGAGCATCTACAACGAGTCGCGGACCGAGAGAGACCAAGGGTCAACCGTCGGAGCACCGGGGTTGGCTGCACCCATAGGTCGCGCGCGCCGTCGCTCATTCGATTAGCCCGCCCCAAGCAAACTAGCCCGATCAGCACTCAAGCTCCCTTTCACCCGAGAGCGAGTGCCTCCTCAATTATGAATGACGCTCATTTTCGCAATGAGAACAGTCAATTTGACGAATAGTCATACTTGAGGCCACATTCCCTTCAACAAAAACAGGGGAATACCGAAATGAGATCGATGTTTAAGGGCTTTCTTGCCCTCGCTATCGCGTGCACCGCCTCCTCGGCGTGGTCCGCAACCCTCGACAATGTCAAGAAAAATGGCGTGCTGACGTGTGGCACAAATTCGGCCACGGCTGGCTTCAGCCTTCCCGATAATGAAGGCAAATGGACCGGATTTGTGGTCGACTATTGTCGCGCCGTGGCCGCTGCCGTGCTCGGGGATGCGCAAAAGGTTAAGTTCATCCCATTGACGCCAAAAGATCGCTTCACCGCCTTGCAGTCGGGGGAGATCGACATTCTTGCACACAACGCAACATGGACATCGTCGCGCGATACGTCGCTCGGCATCCTGTTTGCGGGGACGTACTTCTATGACGGTCAGGGATTTATGGTGCGCAAGGCGGACAACATCACATCAGCCAAGGGGCTCGAGGGCGCATCGATTTGCGTCACCCAGGGCACCACGACCGAGTTGAACCTTGCCGACTATTTTCGCTCGCAGTCGATCAAGTACACCACGGTTGGTTTCGCCGACGAGGAAGCTGTCGTGAAGGCTTACGAGGAGGGGCGTTGCGACGTCCTGTCGGCGGACACCTCCACCTTGAACGCATCGCGGCTTCGCATGGCCAAGCCGGACGACAGCATCGTTCTTCCCGAACTGATCTCCAAGGAGCCGCTTGGCCCGGCAGTGCGGCAGGGAGACGACCAGTGGTTCAATGTGGCTAAGTGGACGCTTTACGTCATGGTGGCCTCCGAAGAATACGGGGTCACCTCCAAAAACGTTGATGCGATGAAGTCGTCGGACAATCCCAGCATCCGCCGTCTGCTTGGCGTGGAAGGCAGCATCGGCAAGGACATCGGGCTCGGCGACGACTGGCCGGTCGAGGTGATCAAACAGGTCGGTAACTACGGCGAAGTGTTTGATCGCAATGTCGGCAAGGACTCCCCGCTGAAAATGGAGCGCGGCATGAACGCGCTCTGGAACAAAGGCGGCGTTCAGTACGCTCCGCCGATTCGCTAGGCAAAGCATGGTTGCAAGGCGCTGGCGCGTTACCGCCAGCGCCTTGCACAGATCCCGATAGGAACAGGCCATGTCCGATTTGTCGCTTCCAGCGCCCTCGCGCAGGAGCCTATCGCTGCACGATACGAAAGTGCGCGGCGTTTTCTACCAGCTCTTGCTCGCAGGTTGCCTGTTGGCTTTGGCCCTGGGCATCGGCATGCAGACCGCATCGAATATGCGGGTCCGGGGGATTCCGCTCTCATTCGATTTTTGGGGTGAGGCTGCCGGCTTCGACATCAATCAAACCCTGATACCGTATGATGCACTGTCCACCTACGGTCAGGCGTTCTGGGTGGGAGTGGTCAATACCCTCTACGTCAGCTTCCTCGCAATCTTGCTGGCCACCTTGCTTGGCTTCGCCATCGGCGTTGCCCGCCTGTCACCGAACTGGATCGTTTCGAAGGTGGCGACCGCCTATGTCGAGCTTGTGCGCAATGTCCCGTTATTGCTGCAGCTGCTGTTCTGGTACAACGCCGTCCTCAAGCCGTTGCCTTCCCCGAAGGCGTCCATCGCCATCCCCGGCGGCATCTACCTCAACAATCGCGGCCTCATCATTCCGGAGATGCAATTACATCCGGGAGCGGGGCTGGTGGGCCTGGCATTCGTAGCGACGATTTTATGCTGCATTGCATTCTGGTTCCGCGCCAAGAGTGTCCAGAAACGAACTGGCAAGCAGCTGCCGGTATTTTTGGTCAGCCTGGCGACCTTGATAGGATTTCCGCTGATCGTGTTCCTGGCGGCTGGCGAGCCGGTCTCGTTTGTCGCGCCGCAGCTGCGGGGTTTCAACTTTCAAGGCGGACATCAACTCTATCCAGAGTTTGCCGCTCTCCTGATCGGTCTGTCGGTCTACACCGGATCCTACATCGCCGAGATCGTCCGGAGTGGAATCCAGGCAGTGCCAAAGGGCCAGAGCGAGGCTGCGTATGCGCTGGGGCTGGCGCCGGGCAAGACGCTTCGCCTTGTCGTTGTTCCGCAGGCGCTGCGTATTATCATCCCGCCTTTGACAAGCCAGTATCTCAATCTCATTAAGAACTCGTCGCTTGCGGTGTTCATCGGCTATCCCGACCTCGTTCAGATCTTTGCCGGGACGGTACTCAACCAGACCGGCGCCGCCGTCCAGGTAATGGCGATCACCCTGTCCGTCTATCTCGTTATCTCCCTTGCCACGTCGTTGGCCATGAATGTGTGTGACCGACATTTTGCGATCGTCGAGAGGTGACGCATGAGCGATCAGTCCATGCATTCGCCAGTTGTCAGCAGCGCGCTCATACCAGCGATGGCGCCCCCCGCTGACGTTTGGCCGGGTCCAGTGACCTGGATGAAAAAGAATCTGTTTTCGACGCCGTCTTCAGGCGCGCTGACAATATGCTTTCTCCTCTTCGCCGTGTGGCTGCTGCGTCACTTTCTGAGCTTTGCGATCTTCGACGCGGTCTGGAGCGGCGGTCGCGAGGCTTGCCGCACGAACAGCCAAGGAGCTTGCTGGCCTTTCATTGCCGAGAAGTTCGACTACCTGCGATACGGCGCGTACCCGGCTTCCGAGCGGTGGCGCGTTGATCTCGCACAGGCTATCGGCGCCATCCTCATCGTTTGGCTCCTGTGGACGAAGGCTCCGCGGCGCAAAGTGGCGGCGTTGCTATTCTTCCTTGTCTACCCCGTTGCCGCGTTGGTTCTCGTGCGCGGGGTCGCCTGGCTCCATTTGTCTGTCATCGATACGACGCTCTGGGGCGGTCTCCTGATCACGCTGCTGATGTCGATTGTGGGCATCGTCTTCTCGCTTCCGATCGGGGTTATCCTGGCGCTTGGACGCAGGTCCGAACTCCCTTTCGTCAAAGCGGTTTGCGTCACATTCATCGAAGTCGTCCGGGGGGTGCCGTTTATCACGGTATTGTTCATGGCGAACTTCATGATGCCGCTCTTCGTCCCGGACTATCTGACGCCTGATCGTCTCCTGCGCCCGCTCATCGCGATAGGGCTGTTCTCGTCCGCCTATATGGCCGAAGTTGTGAGGGCCGGCCTTCAGGCGATTCCGAACGGCCAATACGAGGCGGCGAAGGCGCTTGGGATCAGCTACTTCGACATGATGCGCCTGATCGTCCTCCCCCAGGCGTTGACGATCGTCATACCGAGCATCGTCTCCACCTTCATCGGTCTGTTCAAAGACACGACTCTGGTCGCCATCGTCGGCATCGCGGATTTCCTGAAAGCCATCGAAACGGCGCGCGTCGACCCGAACTGGGCAGGCCCGACGATCTCATCAACCGGCTACCTCTTTGCGGGACTGGTCTACTGGGGCTTTTGCTTCGGCATGTCCCGTTACTCGCAATCGATGGAGCGCCAATTTGCGCGCGGCCACAAATCTTAGGACGCGACGATGATGCCACAAGCAATGTACGCATCGACGAAGGGACAGCCCTTCAACAAGGCGATGGCCATTGAACTGCGTGACGTCAGCAAATGGTTCGGTTCATACCATGCGCTCAGGAACATCAACCAGTCGGTGCCACAGGGGCAGCGCATTGTGATCTGCGGCCCCTCGGGGTCGGGCAAATCGACGATGATCCGGTGCGTCAACCATCTCGAGGAGCATCAGTCGGGCGAGATCATCGTCGACGGCAAAGCGGTAACCGGGGATCTGCGCAAGATCGACGAAGTTCGCAGCAACGTCGGGACGGTTTTCCAGCACTTCAACCTGTTTCCCCATCTTACGGTGCTTGAGAATTGCACCCTTGCGCCGGTGTGGGTGAGAAACATGCCGCGGATGGCGGCCGAGGAATTGGCGCGCCACTATCTGGAGCGAGTCAAAATTGCGGAGAAGGCGGACAGCTACCCAGGGCAGCTGTCAGGCGGCCAGCAGCAACGCGCCGCGATAGCCCGGGCTCTCTGCATGAACCCAAAGATCGTGCTCTTCGACGAGCCAACCTCTGCCCTCGATCCGGAGATGGTCAAGGAAGTGCTGGACACGATGGTGTCGCTTGCTGACGAAGGCATGACGATGCTGTGCGTGACGCATGAGATGGGCTTCGCACGGGAGGTGGCCGATCGCGTGGTGTTCATGGACCGCGGGGAGATCGTCGAGACCAACACGCCCCATCAGTTCTTCACCAACTCTAGGTCGGAACGGGCGCGGCAGTTTCTGGCGCAAATCCTCAAGTATGGCCGTCCGCAGAGGCAAAGCGGCCGTGGCCGTGGCAATAGATTTTTTCAGGTGATTATCAAATGGCTTGTGCAGACACGCCCGCATCGGCGCTTGGGCAACGGGATATCCCGGGGATAGATTTCGACCAAATCCACGACCGCCAGCAATTCGGATCCGTCAAATGGGCCAACCAGTGGGACGAGTTCTCTCCGCAGGTCGAGGGCCAGGACCTGCTGTCCCTATGGACGGCAGATATGGATTTCCGTGCTCCGGAAACCGTCATCGCGCGGCTGCGCCAGGCCGCGGATCATGGCATTTACGGCTACACACGCCGCGATCCGCGCCACTATGAGATCGTGCAATCGTGGTTCTCACGCCGCCACAACTGGTCGCCGATGCTGGAGACCCTGCTCCCCGCGCCGGCGATCATGCCGTCGGTCGCTGCGATACTGCGAACCTTTACGAAGCCTGGTGACGGCGTCATCGTTCAGTCACCCGTGTACTCGCCCTATTTCGAAGTGGTTCAGGGAAATGGGCGGATTCTGCTCACGAACCGGCTGAGGCTGCAAAACAACAGGTATGAACTCGATCTGGAAGACTTCGAGAAACTGGCGGCCGGCGGCGCCAAGGTGTTCCTGCTGTGCAATCCTCACAATCCTGCCGGAATGGCCTGGACACTCGAAGAATTGACAGCGCTGAACGACATTTGTGAGCGCCATGGGATTTTGGTCATATCCGACGACATTCACTGCGACATAAGGTTGTCGGACCGCCCGCACATCGTCTTCTCCTCCATCTCGGACGATGCCGCGGAGAAGTCGTTCATCTGCACCGCTCCGACGAAGACTTTCAACCTCGCCGGGGTGCCTTCGGCAACCATTGCGGTGGCGAGCAAAAAGCGCCGCGAGCAGCTTCTTGCCGCGATGCAGGCCTCATTCATGGTGAATGCAAACTTTTTCGGCCGCCTGGCCCTGGAGGTTGCCTACAGCACCGGCGCGCCCTGGCTCGATCAACTCACACCCTACATCGCCAGCAACATTGATCTGGTTTGTGACTTCGCCGGCGAATACCTTCCAGGCATTACGCCCATGCGGCCCGACGCATCGTTTCTGGTGTGGTTGGACGCGTGCGCGCTCGATCGTAGAGTGGGTGGAATTCAGAAGTTCTTTGTCGATCAGGCCGGGGTCAATCTGTATGACGGCCGCGTCTATGGGCCTGGCGGCGAAGGTTTCATCCGCCTGAATGTCGGCTGCCCGCGTCCTCTGCTACGCCGAGGGCTGGAGCGGATGTCCAGCGCGCTGGCATCCTTGTGACTGAGCGGAACCAAGCCAGGATGCCCCGAATGCGAATTGCCATCATCAATCCCAACACGACCGCTTCGATGACCAGGGGGATCGTCGCAGCCGCCATGGCGGTGGCAGGCCCAGGGACGAGATAGTGGGCATGCATGCCAACGGCTGGACCTGAAGCGATCGAAGGGCCATCTGACGGTGCACTCTCCGTACCGGGCCTGCTCAAGCAGGTGGTCGCGGCGGAAATGGACAATGTCGACGCCCATATCATTGCCTGCTTAGACTATACGGGTCTCGACGCGGCAAGGGCCATCGCTACCAAGCCCGTCATCGGTATAGGCAAGGCTTCGCTTCATCCGTCAGCCTCGTCGCTCACAGCTTCTGTCTCGTGACCACTCTGTCGCGTTCCGCGCGACTGATTGAAGACAACATTCGCCGTTATCGGTTCTCCCGTCGCTTCCGGCGCGTGCTTGCCTCCGACATCCCCGTCCTCGAGTTGGAGAGATCTGAAAGTGGTGCCTCCGAACGAATTTCGGAGCTCATACGCGAAGGTGGAGGCATAGGCTGCTTTGGCGCCGAGCTGGAGGTGGTCTCCGACCGGTCGCCGAACTGATCACCTGGAATACACCGATGATCATGCTCGGCATGAGCGCCGGCCCAAATGCCGACGCGCAGTATTTGTTCAGCGAGGACGTGCTTGGCCACATCGCTGGCCACAGGCCGCGCCACGCCAAGACCTACCGCAACTTCGCCGCCGAATATGAGCGGCTGCAACGCGAGCGTATTGCCGCCTATCGCGAGCTCATATCCGACGTGCAGACGGGCGCTTATCCCGAGCCGCAGCACGTGGTCCCGATCACAGATGAAGAGTTCTCGACCTTCAGCACCTCTCTCGAACTTTAGAAAGCCAAGATACACAACAGGCTGCGAGATTCCCTTGCGGTACGCTGACCAAACGAACCTAATCTGTTTGGTCAGTTCACGACCTCGGTTCTCGCAGGTGGAGGTCAGCTATCTCCGCTCCGGACACAGAAGCTGACAGGCTGCCTTCGGCCCCAAATAGCCAATACAGAACTGCTGGGCGAGCGATCAGCGCTTGTCCGCCGGCTGGCTGCTCGTCGTCGAAGAGATGCGGGCGATGACCTTGATCTCGAAATCGAAGCCCGCAAGCCAATTGACGCCCACTGCGGTCCAGTTCGGGTAGGGAGGTGCACCGATTTCTTCCGCTCGGACGGCCAGAACTGTCTCGATCTGTTCGTCCAGGTTAGTGTGGAACGTTGTGACGTCGACGAGGTCGTCGAAGCTGCACCCGGCGGCCGCCAAGACCGCGCGCAGATTGGCGAAGGCCCGTCGAACCTGATCCTCGAATACGGGCTCAGGCGAGCCGTCCTCACGGCTCCCGACCTGACCCGACACGAAGAGAAGATCGCCGGACCGAATGGCTGCGGAATAGCGGTGGATATCGTATAACGCGTGCCGGTTGGCCGGGTAGACGGCGTCACGTGTAGGCATCTCATATTCCTTTCTGTCTTGATAAGAGGTGGGCACGAGCAGCGGGCCGGAGCCGGGGGTCACAGCTGCGCCAACTCCTCGTCTGTGAAATCCGCCGCAACCGCGATGTCATTCTGCCGGTCGAGCTCCTCGATGCGTCCGCCGAGTGCCTTGCGGATGCCGGCATAGGCCTCGGCACCGAGCACCAGCCGTTTCGGGAGCGGACCATCCTGATCGGCAAGCCTGATCATTGCGTCCGTCATGCGGTCGGGGTCGCCCTTGATCACCCATGAGACACCCAGCGCCTCGCGGATCTGACCGGCGGGTGTTCCCTCATAGGCCGCGAGCGGCTTGGTCCGCGCGAGATTGCCGCCGAACCCGGTCCGCGCCGGCCCGGGTTCCACAAGGCTGAATTCGATGCCGAAGGGAGCAGCCTCCTGCGCCACGGACTCGACGAACCCCTCGATACCCCACTTGGTCGCGTGATAGAGGCTGAAAGCCGGATAGGCGATCTGGCCTCCCTCGCTCGATACCTGTAGAATCCGACCACCACCCTGGCTGCGCAGATGCGGCAACGCCGCCTGGATGAGCGTGATCGAGCCGACGAGATTGGTGTCGATGATGTCCCGAACCTGCACATCGCCAGCCTCTTCAGCCGCGCCGAGCAGGCCATAGCCAGCATTGCTGACGACGATGTCGATCCGAGCGGATGCCGCGAAGGCCCGGTCGACCGCGGCGCGGACCGAGCTCTGGTCCTTGAGGTCCATTGCGACGATGCGGAGCCGTTCGGGGTAACTTGCACGCAGGTCGGGGAGTGCGTCCTCGCTGCGGCTGGCACCGACGACGCGGTCTCCCCTGATCAGGGTCTTCTCCGCCAGCAGCCGGCCTAGACCGGAAGACACACCCGTTATGAGCCAGGTCTTTTCCATTTCTCATTTCTCCAATTGATCCCAGCAGGAGATAGGGCAATCGCATTGCGCGCATTAGCCGTTGAAATCGGCATGGGGTAATGCAAAATCCCCATCAATGCCCCGCCCGTCGCTCAACGATCTCACCGCCTTCGTCGCCGCTGCCACACACCGCAGCTTCCGCCGCGCAGCGGACGAGATCGGCACGGCACCTTCCACATTGAGCCATGCGATGCGTGCGCTCGAGGAACGCATGGGCGTGCGACTTCTGAACCGCACCACACGGAGCGTCTCGCCGACAGAAGCCGGGTTCCGGTTGCTCGACCGTCTTCAGCCGGCGCTCGCCTCGCTGGACGAGGCGCTCGACAGCGTCGCGGGGTTCCGGGGCAATGTCGCAGGAACGGTCCGCCTCAACGCACCGCGATTGGTGGCCGGGCTTCTCGTTCGCGCGGTTCTTCCGCGGATGGCGGAGCGCCATCCGAACGTGACCGTGGACATCGTCGTCGAGGGACGGCTCATCGATATCGTGTCCAGCGGGTTCGATGCCGGCGTGCGCCTCATCACATCAATTCCCAAAGACATGATCGCCTTGCCATTTGCACGCGCGTTGACGTTCATCTGTATCGCGTCGCCCGCCTATCTCGATCGCTTCGGGGAGCCGGGAACGCCCGAGGAATTGCAACGCCACCATTGCATCGGCCACCGTATGCCCAGCGGCAAGCTCTATCGATGGGAGTTCGAACGCGCAGGCCAGGAACTGGTGATCGGGGCAAACGGCCCCATCGTCCTTGATGACGAGGAACTGATGGTCGAAGCCGCAATAGAGGGTCTGGGCATCGCCTATGTGGCGGATTGGGCCGCCGAAGCGGCGTTGTCCGATGGCCGGCTACGCAAGGTCCTGACCGCGTGGACGCCAGCACCGGAAGGAGTTGCGGTCTACTACCCCGGACATCGAGCCGTGCCGCCCGCCCTGCGGGCTTTTCTCGATGTTGTAAAGGACCTGCGGAAGAAAGAACCCTAACCAGATCAACGAAGCCGACGCCCTCGCGCGGAACAGCCGCTCTCCGGACAAAGCTGCCCTCGCCACCGGTTCCTTGGCCATGCGCGTCTGAAGTTAGTCCGTGCGTCTGAGCTGGGCTGTGTGGGCGCCTACCCACTGCGTTAGACATGGCGCAGGAAAGGACGCTTTGACACTAACTCCTTGGCCGCTAATCAGGCGGTGACTGGCTGCATCAGTTCGAAGATGTTGCCCGACATTTGCGGAAAGCCCGGAAAGCCCGTATATTCCGGAATAAGGAGTCTCGCCGATGAGCACCACCGTCACCGCCGCCGCCGTCTCGAAAAATTTTGGCGCCTATCAGGATGCCGCGGTCCGCGACCCGGTAATCATCACCAAGAACGGTCGCCCGCGCACGGTGCTGCTGGCCTATGAGGATTTTGTCCGGCTGTCGAAGCGCGACCGGCGGGTCGATCTGACAGCGGAGCTCGGCTCGGACGAGATCGCCGCGGTCGAAGCCTCTGAAATGGAGCCGGATCTCGACCATCTCAACGACGAGCTCTCTGGGTCAAAACCCTCGCGTCGAAACCCCACGGGGCAAAAGGCCTGACGGCAAAAAATGCTACCGGCTGAAATCAAGGTCGGCTACGTCTTCCGTTACTCCTACCTCTGGCATTGGCAACACCGCGAAGGCCGCGAGGAAGGCGAAAAGGACCGGCCCTGCCTGGTGCTCGCGCTGGTCGCCATGCAGGAGGACGGCTCGCCGGTCGTCCGGGTCCTGCCGATCACTCATACGCCGCCGTCCGATCCCGATGATGCCATCGAGATTCCGGCTGCGGTCAAGCTGCGTTTGCGCCTTGACGGTGAGCGGTCGTGGATCGTTTTGACGGAAAGTAACCGGTTCGCCTGGCCGGGGCCTGACATCCGGCCGCTGGAGACGGAGAGCGGCTACTACGGGCCGCTGCCACCGGCGTTGTTCGCCGCGGTCAAGCGCCGGTTTGTCGCCATCGCGACAGGCCAGGCGCATACGAGCACGTCGCGTACGGCGTGACGTCGGCAGGTGCTGCGGCATGCCGAGCAGCGTGAGGCAATGGCAGTCTCCATCAGGGCATCTTCCAGGCAGGTTGAGGCCTCACCGTCGATATCCATCTGCACCAGCGCGAACCGGTCGTCCGACGCCCGCAGCCAGCCGCCCTCCAGCAGCGACGCATCGCGTGGCTTCGGCTGACGCTACGCCGGTGAGCGCGGTCCGCGTTGGGGGAGCACGTCGCGTTCGGTTTCGACGCCGTCATTCGCCCAGCGCACCGACAAGTCACGATCGCCGAGGTTGATCTGGGCCGGCACCACCAGCGGCATGACCGGTCCGGTTAGCCGCATCAGATGGGGAGGCTGGCCGAGCGCCGAGCGATTCAATGAAAATCGATGCGCTTTTGATAGTCTGCCGGATCGGGCAGGGGCATGCGCTCGGTCGAGCGATAGACGGCGTCCTCATGCGGGTCGTCCACCTCGACAGGCTTGTCGAGCGGCCGATGATCGCCAGGCGGGGCGAAGCGAACAGCTGAAGATCGCGGTCCTGCTCTGACCCAGCTCGCGTCGCATGAGTTCGAGCAACTATTCGAGCGAGAGCTTCTCGCGGGGGCGCAAATTCCTCGATCGGGGCTAGCTTCCCGAGATGAGGCAGGTCACCGCCCGCATCGGGCGATGCCGCCAGATCGGTGTAGATACCGGCGATGATACGTTAGAGCTCGACCATCGGCTGGGTCAGCACGTCCTTCCCGCGATAGTCGTCGAAGGGTGGGGGATCACATTCTTGCTCACTGGAACAGCGCCTCCCTTACCGCCTGCTCGGCAAGCAGGACGCACTGCGTCGAAAAGGTGCGGTACGAAAATATTCGCCAGATCTGACGAGACGGTCCGACTCCGGTTAAACGCAGCGTCCAATCACTACCTTCCCGTGACCTTCCGAACGTCTGCAAACGAGCAGGGCCGCGCCGCTTTTCTGGCAGCTGTGAAAACGGCCTGGGGCGGGTACCAAGCGTGAGATTCACTAGTTGCAGCTAACACGGTGGAGGCATTCGCGGCCAGTTTACTGATGAACTGATGGCTCTCAGAACGCGGTCATCTGCTTAGCTCCGTTCAGCGCACCAGCGCGTCCCGATGACAGCCACACGGATTCCGGCAGTGCCGCCGACGCTATCCCTTGACCGCCGAGCCGACGATCGAATCCACAAAGAAGCGCTGCAGGAAGACGAAGAGCACCAGTGGCGGAAGCACGGCAAGCGTCGCGCCAGCCATCACCAGTCCCGTGTTGAGAGCGCCTCGATTGTAGCTGAGCAGGCGACTAAGGCTGATGACGATCGGATATTCGTGTGCATTGCCCTGTAGAACGGTCAGCGGCCAGAGATAGCTATTCCAGTGATAGACGAAGGCAAACAGCGCCAGTGCCGCGATTGCCGGCGCCACGCTCGGCGCGACGATCTTGAACAGGATCAGGAGTTCCGACGCCCCATCCATTCGCGCTGCGTCGATCAGATCGTCGGGCACGCCGGCTATGAACTGGCGCATCAGGAAAATGCCGAACGCATTGGCGAGATTTGGCACGATAATACCGGCAAGGCTGGCGTTCAGGCCGATTGATCCGACGAGACGGTAAAGCGGGATCAGCGTGACGATCGGCGGCAGGAACATGGTGGCGATCAGCACCGAAAACAGCAGTGAGCGGCCGGGAAAGTGATGCTTGGCGAAGGCGTAGCCAGCCATCATGCTGGTGACCAGAATGCCGGCGGTGGTGATCGTGGCGATCACGAGCGAATTCCACATCGAGCGGCCGACATTGATGACGCCGGACACTTTCTCATACGCTTCGAGGCTCGGCGTGCGCGGTATCCACACCGGCGGCACCTGCATGGTTTCGGCCGGCGTTTTCAGGCTGGAGAGCACCATCCACAACAGCGGGAAGGCGGACGCCACGGCAACCACCAGCATCAGCGTGGCGAGCAGCGCTCTGCGGCCCGCCAGGCGTTTGCGCGCCAACTGGCTCGATGCTGAGCGGCCCGGCGCGCTCATTCGTCATCCTTCCGGTTGGCGAATGCAAACAGCGCACATACAATGACGATCAGCGCCAGCATCAGCATCACTGCCATGGCCGAGCCCAGCCCGCCTTGTGCCCGCTCGATGCCGACTCGGCGGATATGGTAGGTCAGCACGTTGGTCGAGCCAACCGGCCCGCCTTGGGTGATCAGCGCCACCGGCTCGAACACCTGCACGGCGTTGATGATGGCAATGACGGCGCTGAACAAGAGCGTGCGGCTCAATAGCGGCAAGGTGATGAAGCGGAACTGTTCGCGCCGGTTGGCGCCGTCAAGCGTCGCCGCCTCGTAAAGACTGCCCGGGATCTGGGTCAGCCCGGCAACGGCCAGCACCGTAAAATAGCCGATCTGCTGCCAGACATTGAGGACGACGATCGAGATCAACGCCGATCTTGGCGAGGACAACCAGAGTTGCGGGCCGATGCCGGCGAGACCGAGCACCTGGTTGAGCGGCCCCTCGCTCGGCGAATAGAGCTTCGACCAGACCAGCGTCACGGCGATCATCGGCACCATGTAGGTCGAAAACAACACAGTCCGCAGCGCCGTGCCGCCTGCGACATCGCGCTGGTGGACGATCGAGCCGAACACTACCGAAAGGGGCAGGATGAGCATCACCGACAATGCCGTGTAGATGGCGGTGTTGAGCAGCGCTCGCTTGAAATCCCGCCCGACCGAGGTCGGCCCGAATATTTCGCGAAAATTGTCGAAGCCGATGAAGCTCGCATTGGAAAAAGGCGTCTGCGTCGACCAGTCCTGGAATGACAGCCAGACGGTGAGCAGCATCGGCAGCAGAATGAAAACGCCGATCAGTGTCACGGCGGGCGCCAGCATGATGCCCGCCGAGGCACGATAGGTCTTGATCATCGCTCTGCTTCCAAAGCGTCGGGCTCTCCAAACAGCGCCTTCGCTATTTGGCGGCACGCTCCAGGATCGAGACGGCATCGGCCTGCGCGTTCGCCTGCGCATCCTTGGCCGAGAGCTGCCCATACTGCAACGCCTCGAGCGTCTGCTGCAGCGATTCGCTGAACTCCTGGCCGCCCGGGACGACAGGGAAGGGCTTGGCGTCGGCAAGCACGCTGACATAGCCGGACAGGAACTCGGAACCGAGCTTGTCCTTATGGGCTTCGATGTCGGAGGTCCGCGTCGGCAGGATGCCCATCGACATCAGAATATCCGACATTGCCGATGCGCCGTTTTTGCCGGACTTCGGATTGTTCAGCCATACCAGGAAATCCCATGCCGCTTTTTGTTCGGCCTGACCGGCATTGGCGTTGACGACGGTCATCCATGAATAGGAGATCGAGTGCGGCTTGTCGCCGCTCGGACCGACCGGGATGGGTGCGGTGGCGATATTGGAGAACTTGTCGCCCATGCCGCTCTTCAATGCGCTTTCCCACCAGTTGGCCATGATGATCATGCCGGTCTTGCCGGAGACGAAATTGTCTAGGAAGGGGCCGGTTGTATTGGCGTCGGCCGTGGCCATCGCCGGATCGCTGGCGCCGGACTTTATCAGGTCCTCGTAAAGCTGGAAAGTCTCGCCGGCTTGAGGACTGTCGAGCATCGGTTTGCCGTCCTTGACCAGCTCGCCGCCATTGGAGACCAGCAGCGAGGCGAAGGGATGGACGACGCCCGCCGCCCAGGAATTGATCATGCCGAAGCCTTGCTGGCCGGCATCTTTCCTGGTCAGCTTCTGGGCCGCATCCTTCAATTCGGACCAGGTCTTCGGCGCGGCTGTGATGCCTGCCCGTTTGAACAGCTCCTTGTTGTAGTTCAGCGCATAGACGTCGATCTCGTTTGGAATGCCGTAAAGCGTGGCGCCAACAGAGGCCGCACTGACGACACCGGCCGGCCACGCACTCTTGACCTCGCCGGCAACCGCATCGGGGGCCGGCGCGACCAGCTTGTCTCGCGCCAGTTCGGGCAGCCACAAATCATAGATGCCGCCGATCGTCGGCCCGTCCGAGCTGCCGCCCTGGGAACGCAGTGTCGTCAGGAGATCGCCGAAGGGAACGGCGCGCACGGTGACGGTCACATCCGGATTGCTCTTGGCGTAGTCCTTGGCCGCAGCGTCCAGCAAAGCAACCGTCTCCGGCGACCAGTGCGTCAGATAGGAGATGTTGACCGACTGGGCCCAACCAATGGTGGGCAACGCCAGCAGCCCTGCGGCCAGTGCCAGTTTCGAAATCCAAGCCAAAGACATACGGATCCTCCGCGTAGCCGCACAGCGATGTCAATGACGTTATGACAACTTGAAGCAACGATGCAAGCGCAATCTTCGTGGAGAGTTCCTGCCGGTGTTGCGGCGTTTTCTTGCTGCGGTCCACAAAGCATGTGAGATTATATAGTAAAAACAAAGAATTAGCTGATACAGCTCGAGCTGATTCTCCCCTGCCGGCCATGCCCGAACATACTGCAAGGCACTTGCGGTCGAAGTAATGTCGTTATAATGACACTGAGCCGCTGCAAAGGACGCCGATGTCGAATGGGAGACGGAGCATGGTTCATCGACACGCTGCGCTCAGCCCGATCGGCTTTGGCGCCGCGTGCACCGGGGTCTGTACGGCACTGCCGACCAGAGCCGACGACACCGTGGCGTCGTGGAGCTGGCGCTCCGAGGACCGGGCGGTGGCCAGTCGGAGCCGCTCTCGATGACACGCGTTCTCGCCATTGATCTCGGCGGCACCAATTTGCGCGCCGCAATCCATACCGGCGATGTTCGCTGGCTGGAGATGCTTAGCCGCGAGCCTGCGCCGGCAAGCCTTGATGCCTTCGTCGCCCGAATCGGTGCCTTGCGCGCCGAGGCCGGTCCGGTCGAGGCACTTGGCCTGGCGGTGCCGGGGCTTGTCGAGGGCTCGATCTGCCGCTGGGTTCCGAACCTGCCCTATTTCGATGGTGTCGACGTCGCGACCTTGTTTCCTCGTCTGCCTGTTGCCATTGGCAACGATGCGCAGATCGCCATGCTGGCCGAGGCGGTCGAAGGCGCCGCGAAAGGCCTGTCCGATGCCATCCTGCTGGCGATCGGCACCGGTATCGGCTCCGCCGTTCTGGCTAATAACCACATCGTCGCCGGCGCACGGGGCGGCGCCTGCTCATTCGGCTGGGCCTGCGCCGACATCGAGGATGAAGGCGAGGACCGCAGCGGCTGGCTGGAGCGCTTCGCTTCCGGGCGGGCGTTCGACGCCGCGGCGCGCCAGATCGGGCTGGCCAATGGCGGCAGGCTGGTCGAGGCGGCCCGGGCTGGCAACACGGCCGCACTTGACGCCTTGGAGCTGCCGGCGCGCCGGCTGGGCACTGCCCTTGCGGGTGCGGTCGCGTTGCTCGATCCGCAGGCGATCCTGATTTCCGGCGGCCTTGCCGATGCGCTGGACGTGGTAGGGCCGCCGCTGCTTTCGGCTTTGCAGCGTCATCTGCCGCCGCATCTGCGCGATGTCGTTCTGCGGTCCGGCGAATTCGGCTCCCGCGCCGGTCTCGTCGGCGCCTCGCTGGCCGGTCTCGCCGGAGCACAGTGGAGGCAGATTAGATGAGCCAAGCGAGCTTTCAGCAACCCGACCGCAGAAGGCCCGAGCCGCTCTGGTATCAGGTGGAAGAGGCCATCCGCGCCATCGTCAAGAGTGGCGAGTGGGCGACTGGCGACCAGATTCCGGCCGAAGACAGACTGTGCGCCCTGTTCGGGGTGAGCCGCATCACGCTGCGCCACGCGCTGCGCAATCTTGAGGAGCACGGACTGCTCAGGCGCGAACATGGCCGTGGCACCTTCGTGCGCTCCACCACGCTGGTCGCTGGTACCCGCGAACTCACCAGCTTCACGCAGGAAATGGGCAATATGGGCGTGGTCGCCGGCTCGCGCTTGCTCGACTGCAGCCTGACCACCGCCAATGCCGCCACGGCCGGAGCGCTGGAGATCGAGGAGGGCGACCCGGTGGTGCGCATCCGGCGGCTCAGGCTCGGCAACAACGAACCGATCGGTATTCAGACTGCGCAACTCTCGGCCGCGCGCGTGCCCGGCTTTCTCGATGCCGGCCTGTTGCAGGGCTCGCTCTACGAAGCGTTGGAACGCCATTACGGCATCGTGCCGGTCGCGGCGCGCGAAAACTACCGTGTTGGCGCTGTCGGGGCGGCGGATGCCGAGTTGCTCGATCTGCCTGCGGGGAGTCCCGCTTTCGTGGTCGAGCGCATCACCACCGACGAGCGTGGCCCATTCGAATTCACCGTCTCGGTGATGCGTGGCGACCGCTATGAAATCCGCTCGACGCTGCGCGCCGGCCGTGCCCCGCCAAACGCAAGAAGCTGAGCCATTACCGAAGCCGACACATAACAGGAGAATCCACGTGTCCGATCTTTACATACCCCGCCTTGCCGCCCTCATCGAACAGGCTTCGAAAGCCAATGCCGAAGCCTTTGGCGAGGCGGCCAGCCGCTTTGCCGACACGCTCGAGAGCGGCGGGTTGGTTCATCTTTACGGCTCGGGCCACTCGGTGTTGCCGGTCCAGGAAGTGTTTCCGCGCTACGGCAGCTATGTCGGCTTCAATCCGCTGACCGACCCGCGTGTCATGTGGCATAACGTGCTCGGCGCCGGCGGCGTGCGCGAACTTCTGTGGCTGGAGCGGACCGAGAAATACGCCGAGAAATTCCTCGACCACCAGCCGCTGAACAAAGGCGATTCGATCATCATCTTTGGCCACAGCGGCCGCAATTCGTCCGGCATCGACACCGCGCTTTATGCGAAAAAACGCGGCATCTTCGTCGTTGCGATAACTAGCAAGAACAATCTCGACAAGCCGGCGACGCACTCTTCCGGCAAACGGCTTGCCGATGCCGCCGACCTTGTCATCGACACCTGCTCGCCGATCGAGGATGCCATCGTGCCGGTCGAGGGCTGGAGCCGACCGGTCTCCGGTTCGTCGACCGTGCTTGCCATGATCCTGGCGCATGAGCTGATCGCCCGCACCGCCGAGGCGCTTTCGAAACGCGGCATCGAACTGCCGGTTTTTGCCTCGCCGACAATTGCCGGCGTCACACTGCACGACACCGACGTCATCTATGGCGTCTATCGCGAGAAAATGCTCGAGGCACAGAAGAAGCACCTGCCGACCTTCCAGGCGACCATGCGCGGCGAATGACAACCGGGGAGGGCACGCAAAACGCCAGGACGTAGACTCATCACGGCGTAGCCAGATGCGAGTTGAGACGAGTTTCAGGGCAGCAAGGTAGTTTTCTGCCAGCTTGTCATATCGAGTTGCGATGCGACGGAACTGCTTGGCCTTGTTGAAGAAGCGTTCGACGAGGTTGCGGGCCCTGTAGAGGAAGGGGCTGAAGCACATCGGGTCCTTGCGGTTGGCCTTGGGCCGGGATGTTGGCCCATGCCTTTTGCTCGGTGACGGCATTGCGCAAGGCGTTGGCATCATAGCCCTTGTCGGCGAGCAGCATGGCACCCTCGGGCAAATCCTTGATCAAGCCCGCTGCGTAGGCGATGTCACTCACCTGCCGTGAGCGGCAGCTTGATCGGCCTGGGCGTCGACAAGAGCACGGATTTTGGTTGTAAGCCCGTCTCGTGAACGACCGAGACAATGATCTCGGCCGTGGCGCCTTGCTGATGGACGCGAACAACGGAGGTGTCGATCATCTGCACTTTGTCGTCATGGGCTTTGGTAATGTCGTCCATGAGGCGGTCCCACACACCTGCTTTCCGCCATCGAACGAAGCGATTGTAGCAGGTGGTGCGTGGGCCGTATCGCTCCCTGGCAGATCGCGCCATGGCGCACCCGATCGCAGCACCCAGAAGATGCCGTCTGCCCGCTGTGCCTGGACGGTGATCGTGCCGAAGAAAACCAGTGCTGCAGCGAACGTTCCTCGTAATATTGCGTTTAACCATGAAAGACGACGATTCGCCCAAAGCATGCAAAAGGGCCCATCGCCTCTCGCGCCGCGATGCAAGGCCTGGAAAGCCTTACGCCAGATCAGTTTGTGAAAAGTCATTGCCCTTGTAAAGCAGGGCAAGCCGGTGAGCCTTCGCGCAAGCATAGGCAAAACAATCGCCGAAATTGAGATCGGCTTTGTGCCCGACTGCTTTGCCGTATTTCATGCTGGCTTCGATAGCCCGGTCGCCGATGTCGCCGGATATCATGATTTCTTTGCCGGCGATCTCGATCAAAAAGGCGTCGACGGTATCACGGGCTTGCGCCAGCATGTCGGCCGTGGGCTTGGCGTTCTTTTTGATGGCTTCGGCCGATGCTCGCGCGAGACCCTGGACTGCCTCGAACCGGACGAGCGGGGAGATATACAGCGGCTTGGTCGCGGCCGCGAGCCGCTTTTCCAGTTCTTCCGCGCCAGGTTCCTCGTTCAGGATGGCAACGATCACCGAGGCATCGACGAACATCAGTCGTCGCTCCACATTTGGTCGGTGAATTTCTTCATATCGAAATCAGGGTTGGCCGGCCCGATCCGCCGCGCCATTTCCTTGACTTTGGCAAGTCTCTCGCGCAGCGGGACGCTGCCGCGGTTGCGCTCGATCTCATGGCGCAAGGCGGTTCTGACGGCCTCGGTCTTGCTGCGCGCGTTGGTAATCTGCTGCAGCTCGACGGCCATGGCATCGACGTCGGGATCGCGAATGAAGAGCGGCATTTTGTATATCCTCATGAGTGATATATGTATATCACATCGGAGATATACTCGCCAGCGAATTCGCGAGCGGCGGTTTTGATAAGGAGGGGAGGGAGGAATGCAGCTTGCGAAAATCCCGAGCGCATGATCCGGCGACGAGGATAAACAATCTGAACCACGCGCTGCCTCCACATGGGATGGCGCCGGCGAACTCAACGAAGCCGTGCTGCCATTCGTGGTGAACTGGATAACACGGCCTATCTTCTCGCTCGAAAATTCGGCGGCCTCGACAATCATTGCCGGGTTACCTCGACGGATCCCTTCGCCGTCTATCCGCGTCTCATCGGCTGTCGCGCTGATCCGGATTGACAGCCACCCGCAATTAAAGGGCCGTTTGATGACACCTAGGCCTCCCCAGCAGTATTAGTTCACAAAGCAGGTCGGCACCCCTGCGATCCGCTGGATCCGGTCAGCGTGTGCTTCGGGTTCGGGGTCCAAGATCAGGCGGTGCCATTTGCACGGATGGCGGCGAACCAACCACCACGGCAGGGGCGCCAGATTGCTCACTACGTTGGCTCTCTACTTCGCGGCTCATACTTTGGTGAGCAGCTTGCATCTCCGGAACGGTGAAAACCGGCACCTCGCCCTTGAAACCCTGGAGCTCAAAGGCGCCCGCCTGGACGACCGGCATCGATGCTCCTTCGGCAAAGCCGGGGCCAAGCACCAGGGGGATGCCCAGCTTCTTGGTCGTCGACTCGAGCCGAGCCGTGCGGTTCACCGGAGAGCCGATCGCGGTGTAGTCGAAACGCCGTTCGGAGCCGAAATTGCCTACCGAGCAAATGCCCGTCTCGATGGCGACGCCGATTGCGATGGAGGGGTGGCCGTCCGCGCTGAAGGCGGCGTCTTCACGCTTCACCCGTTCGATCAGGGCAAGGCCCGCGTCGAGCGCGCGCTCGCGATGGTCCGGCTGATCAAGCGGCGCGTTCCAGAAAGCGAGCACCGCGTCGCCCATGAACTTGTCGATGGTGCCGTCGCGCTTGAGGATCTCATCGGTCGCAATGCCGAGGAAGTGGTTGACCACCTTTGCGATTTCTTGGGTATCGAGCTGTTCGCTCATCGTCGTGAAGCCGCGTATGTCGCTGAGCAGAATTGTGATCTCGCGCTTCTCGCCGGACAGGATTGCCTCGGTGTCCGAGCTTGCGAGACGCTGCACCACGGAGGGCGACAGATATTGGGAGAACTGTCGTGCCAGGGTGGACCGGCGCTGCTCGCTGCGCCGGTAGAGGACATAGCCTTCGAAGCCGGCTACGAGTATCGTCGCAAGCGCCGGCTGCAGCGGGTCATAGAGTGCACCCTGCAGGCTGTATTCGAGAGCGCCGAACACGAAAGGCGTGACGGCCAGCAGCGCCAGAGCCAGGGCACCAAGCACGACACGCCCGGCGAGCACTCCTGAAAGCCCGATGAAAACGATGGCGCCGAGGACAAACCAGAGCCGCTCAAGCGTACGTGCGTGCGTTGGCTCTGCAAGGTAGCGCCCGGCAAGCAACTGGACGATTGCATCGGCGTGGATGTCCGCGCCTGGTCGCGCTGGACGCGTCGGGGTGGGCAGGTACTGCGTCAGTCCCACGGCCGACAGATCGACAATGGCGATGGCGTCCCGCAGCCGCGGATCGCCATGGCCCGAAAGGATAGTGCTGGCGGACAGGCGGGGCGTATCGGTGTTGGTTTCCCAGAGGCGGATGCTCCCCTCCGGCTCGAGCCGCACAATGGCGCCGGCCATCCTGAGTGCGTCGAACCCGGCTGCATTCATCCGGGCTATGTAACCGTCCTGTCCGGCGTAAAGGCGCAGGAGCTCGAGCGCGAAGGACGGCCACAGCTGCACGCCTTGAGCGGTGTTGCGAAGCCACAGCAGCGGCACATGGCGCAATACGCCGTCGGGATCGGGCAAGGTGCGAATCACGCCGAGGCCCGCGGCGGCGTTCGAGAATTCGGCAAGCGAGCCGGTCAGGCCGGCGAAGCCGGGAAGTGTGTCGGGTACCTGTCCGACGATCGACCAGCCGGCTTTGGGCCCTGCTTCTGAAACCGTCGCCTCATTGCCCAGGCTGACGGCAAGCGCCGTTCGATTTTTGGCCAGCGCCGCTGCCAGGCGCTTGTCTCCGGCGATGCCCTCACGCGAGGTGTCGGCCTCTGGCAGTACCAGCGCAAGCCCGATCACCGCCGCGCCGGATTCGGTGATGCCATCGACCAGATCGGCCAAGAGGCCACGGTTCCAGGGCCATCGCCCATGTGCCTTGAGGCTGGCGTCGTCTATCGAGACGATCACGACAGGATTGCTCGTCGCCTGGCGTGGGGCGAGAAACTGGTAGAAGTCGTAGGTACGCTCACGCAGGCGCGACAACGGCCCGTCAAAAGCCAAATGGCAAGCGAGCAGCAGGAGCACGACCACAAGGCCGGATATTTTGCGCCTGCCAGCTTGCCGCCAATCAGCCCAGCGCCAACCGACCAAGAGGCTCATGTCGTGCGGCCAGGCCTAATTGCAGTAGTAGCAGCAACCCTCACCCTCACACTCGCCCTTATCCACGCCCCCGCCCACAGGTGGCGTTAGGCTGTCGGGGAACTCCATGACCACTCCTGGCAATGCGCCGTCCGTGGACTCACAGACTTTGAGCGAGCCGCCGAGTGCCGACGCACAAATCGCGCTTACGTCCAATCCAGGACCCGGTGCGCCTGGCAGGCCGGTGCCGGCTATCCGGTCGATGCTGTCCAATACCGGGAAGGTGTCGATTCCGCCGTAGCCGGTCAGCAGCTTGCCATCTTCCGATGTGCAGGCGTAGCCCGGGTTTGTGATGACCAGCCGTTTGCCATTGATCGTGCAGGTCATGCGGCCGGCGCGCAGAATGCCGACGGTCTGGCCGGCTGCCACCAGCACTTCGATGATGCCGCCTCTGGCTCCGAGCACCATATGCGGTGTCGCAACCTGCATGACGCCGCCTTTCGAAACCTGGCCGCCATAGAACCGGGCCAGGCCGCTGTTCATCCCGATGTCGATCTTTCCCGATCCGGAGCCCGGATTGTAGACGAATTCATCGATCGTCAGGCTGGTGTTCGGACCAATCTTGGCGCTCGATTCGTCCCGGAACACCAGCATTCCAAGACCGGTGGGATTGCTGCGCAGCTGGTCGCCGAGTTCGACGCCGGCCCCAACGTTCATTGTCCCGCCGTTGTTGCGGACGATGTTGGTCTGGTAGGCCGTCATCGACCCGACCGTCTCAGCGGCGGATGGTGCCGCGAAGGCAAGGCAGGCGATAAAAATGGCGATCTGACGGTACGGGGTCCTCATCGCGGCCTCTTTCAATTGAGCGTCAACGTATAGCTCATGAGCATTTCGAACGATTTTCGGTCGCGGTTGGCGATGTCGAAGTTGGTTTCGCGATAGGCGAGATCGACGCTGATCTTCTGCGCCTCCGTCAGCTGAAAATCGCTTTCCGAGGCAATGCGCCAGAAGTCGCTCTTGATATTTGTGCCGATGCCGACGGACAGATCGGGAGTGTCGCTGTGGTCGGCCGAGAAGGCGATCTGGTGCGACCATGCGAAAAGATCCGGCACATTCATCAACAGGCCGCCATAGCGGACCTCGCCCGTGTAGCTGCGGCCGATTTCGCCAGATCCGGAGGCGAAGTCATTCGAGCCGACCAGCCGCAGTCCGAGCGCCTGGCCATTGCGGAAGCGGTAGCTGCCGCCCGCCTCATAGAAAACCCTGCTATCGGCGAAAATGCCTTGCGAGGCGCTTAGATCGATGTAGCCGCCGCCTGCGAAAAGCGTCGTTTCGACCGTCGGGCGCACAAGAAAGCGCCCACTGACGCCGATGCCGGTCTCGTGGATATCGCTGTCGAAACGATCCGTAACTGTGAACGCCGAAAGCAACAGGCGCAGCGAATCGATCCCACTGTTCGGCAGCCCCTTGTCCCAGGTGATTGCGGCGTTGCCGTGGATGAAGGTCTCCTTGCTACCCGGAACCGACAGGTCTTCCGTGAAAAAGCGCTGTGTCGCCGTCAACGACCCTGAAAGGACGAGAGCGTCGGCGCTTGGCGTGCCGAGGTCCCACCGGACAAAGCCTTCCGCCCGCCCATAGGGCGAGACGAAGCTGTCGTCGTCCTGCGCCCCGCCGGGCTCAAAATCGGTAAATGCGCTGAACACGCCGCCGGTCAGGGCGAGTTCCCAGGTGATGCCACGCAACGCGCGCTCGATGCGGGCGAGCAGGCGAACGGCTTCCTGCTGCTCACTTGCGGTCAGACCGCCGACTTCGATGCCGTACTGCACCTGCCGCCGGGCCAATTCATAGGAGCCGACATGATAGTACAATCGGCTGGCCGCCAGCCGGGCGCGCGCATCGCGGGGATATTTGATCAGATACTGCTCGATTGAGGAGATCGCCTGATCGTATTGTCCCGCGTTGACGGCAACTGTGACGAACTGGGCGAGCGTTCCGTTGTCGGCCGGACTGGCGATGCGGGCCGAAAACGCATCATCATATGCCGTAAAAAGACCTTGTGCGCCGGCCGGCGATACGCCGGTACAAAGCAGCGCCGCGGCGAAGCCGAAGATCGTTGGAAACGAAGATTGCATGCCGAGAACCCACCCCTAACCCGACTAGTGCGAAGGATTTAGCACGACCACAAGAAAAAGGCGACTGAACTGTCAACAGGCCATGCGAGTCTCAGCAGCTGTTGCAGCTGCGCAACAAACCCCCGGTTTATTCGTGCTTCGGCTACGCCCGTTGCCCAAATATATTCTCAGCGTTGCTGTGCACAATTGAAGTATTCGGCATCGGTGGCAACTAACTCAAATCATCATCAGTGGCGGATCGCACAGCCGACAAGATTAATATTGTTTGCGCGATTCTGCGCGTATCTGGTCACTAAATGAGCCCATCAAGGTCACCCGGGTCATCCAAAGGTCTTCCGTCGCGTTGCGCAAGCGGACGGAGAGCTGCAGGGCCGATGCTTTTCGCAACGGCCTGTGCGATTGCGGTCTGGTCTTCGCAATTTCGTTCGCCGCCGACGAGGTCAGCTTATAGGAACCCATCTCCCCAGGGAACGCGTCACCGGACGCGCCCTTGCTACAGCACGAGCATGGTGGCCAGCCCCAGCATCAGGCCCATGCCTACAATATCGGTCACGGTGGTGAGAAAGATCGCCGAAGCTACGGCCGGATCGGCGCCGACCCGGCGCAGGCCGAGCGGGATCAGCACGCCGGAGATTCCGGACATGAGGCACGATCCGGACATGGCAAGCAGGATCACAAGTGCCAGCATGGGCGCCTGGGCCGCCGACTCCGGTTGCCGCGAGGCGTAGAACCACATCGCCGCAGCCGCCACAAGGCCGACGAGCACGCCGTTGGCGATCCCGAGCGCGCCCTCCCGCATCACCAGGTGCAGCTTCGGTCGTTTGTCCACATCCCCCAGGGCAAGGCCACGCAGCGTCATAGCCAGTGCCTGGCAGCCGGTGTTTCCGCTCTGCCCGGCCAAGACCGGGAGGAACGCCGCCAGTGCGACGATCTTCTCGATCGTGCCTGTGAACGAACTGACCACGAAAGCGGCCATGAAGGCCGTCAGCAGGTTCAGCTGCAGCCACGGATGACGCTTCAAGAAAGCTGAAAACAGCGGCGTAAAAGAACGCTCCTCCTTCTGGACACCCACCATCTGGCCAGACTGGGCAGAAATCTCGATGATTTGCTGCTCGAACAGCCGCCAACCTCGAACCTGCCCGAGCAGCCGGTTGTCCGCGTCCACCACGGGATAGACAGGGTAGTGACGGCGTACCGCCGCCTTGCATGCGTTGCTCAAAGAGAGACCGACATTAAGAGCGAACGGCCTGGGCAGCATGATCTGATCGACCATCGCGTTCGGTTCGCTCAGCATCAGATCGCGCAGGACCACCAGGCCAACCAATTTATCGCCCCCCTCCGTGACGTAGAGATAAGTGAGCTCGGTCGGCACCTGGGCGCGTCTGACAGCTTCCACCGCGGCAGCAACCGTCGTCCCGACAGGAACGCTGGCGGGAATCGGGTCCATCACCTCGACGAGCGACTCGGGGATCGCGAAATCCTTGCCACTGCCATGAGACCTGATGGGCCGCATATGCGTTGGCAAATGCTCGGCCACCTTACGGGCGTGCCCGTCCGGCAACAGCTTTAGTGTGTCGCGGATGAACTCGGGAGACTCTCGGGCAAGCAATTCAGCCGCGTCATCAGGTGCTCGAGCACGCAGCGTGCGCACCAGCTTCTCAACGTCGTTCTCTTCCTTCATCTGCCGCCGCCCCCAAATTGCTAGTGTCTTGCCTCTGACAGTATGACACGGATCGGATCGCTCTGTCTGGCGCGCAGTGGCCCAAGCGCCTCGATCCGGAAGTCTTCGCCTCTCGGCGCGCCTAGTGGACCGAGCCCAGACAGATCTGAGCCATTGCGGGGTGCATACAGGCGGGCTGTAACGCCAGAGTGTCGCCGAGAATCTGACGTGTTGCGAACTTCACCGGTCTTTTGGGCTTGCGAGCACGCCGCACCAATGAAACTTAAACCCGGAAATTCTGCAGAGGCAGGGTCTCCGGCGTTCGAATTAATTGCCTCATCCGGCGCATCTTGCCAGTTTCACCAGCTATTGACGCCACGGCCGGTTAAGATCTGCGACTGCTTGCATAGAAGGATGTGGAGCACGAGCTCCTTCGAGGACGATTTCATGACGGTCTTGCACCAAGGCAAAAACTTCGGCAAGTTCGTTACGTCTTGGGAGAGGGCACAACAATGAAATTATCTCGCGTAGGCATGATGCCGGTCGCGGCAATGGTGATTTGCGCAAACTCGTTCGTTCCAACCGCCGCCCGCGCTAACTCGGTTGCCTTCGATTATGGATATCAGATGGCGGCTTATTTGTTTTGCTCTCAATCGATCTATAACGACAGACGTTTTGGCGACTTTCTTGTTGAAGATGGGAAGTATGACAAAACGAAAGAGTACAATCATGGCGTTGCCGCTCTGAAAGCCGCGCTCAAAGGCCCCCACCCTAGGAAAGTGTGCTTCGATGCCGCCCGCGCCAGCGGTTGGTGGACCGACCGCTGACGGCTTTCGAACTCGGTCTTTAGTTGGTTGCTTATCGGCTTCGGCTCACCGCCAATCGGCAGGCCGTCGAAGCCGTGCAACCATGCCTCGGCACGCTCGCTGTCGCGGCGCTGGCAGTCCGGCTCCACGACTGACGTCCAGGGATGGATCTCGAAAGCCGGCGACTCGGATGTGCGGCGTGCGCCCTGCGAGGCGGTATCGGGTCTGGTGATCCGCTTCAAGGGCAGGGACAAGGTCAAGAGCTGGGGTGAGGCGACCGCAAAACGCTCCTGCCACCGCAGAGCCAGCGTCGCGGTGGTCCCGCAACCTGGCGGTGATCATCATCGCCTTTGAGAACCTCTTCGCCATGGAACCGGGTCAGTGCCGGCAGACCCCGGCCGAGGTGGCGCAGACAGTGCTCGGCCATCCGAACTTGGTGGCGCTTATCGATTTCAGTCACGCCTATATTGAATCCACCCATCGCGGCCTGAACTTCTGCGGGCAATGGCGCCGGTGGCGGGGCACCTGCATGTCCATGACTCCTTCGGGCGCCCGCAGGGCTTCCACAGAACCTACCTCCCGCAGGAGGATGCAGCGCTGGGTATAGGCGACCTGCACATGCCCGTCGGCTGGGGCGATATCGAATAGGATGACATCTTCAGTGAGCTGGCCTTCTTGCCCGGGACCGAATCGGGCCCCGCTATCCCAACGAGCAATCCGATTGCCTGGCCCGGGCAAAAAAATCTTGTCACGTTGAACGATCGCGCTGAGCGCGGAGCGGCGGAGTAAAAACGGAGAATCCGCCGCTGTTGTGCTGCCAATGTCGGCCAGAGCTGCCGAACTCGTTGGCAGCGAGCCGTTCCGCATTGGCAAGGTCGACCGTAACGAGTTTTGTCGGTCTGTTTCGATGAGATTGTAAGAAGAGTTCGCCTGCCGGTCCACGATACGACGGCCAGCATTAGTTGGCTTGTCCCTGGTGGTCGAGCGCGGGCAGGGGCTGGAAACATACAAGTCATCCACCCGTTCGCCAGCCGGGCCATAGGCCGATTTCTGCTCCATTTGATCGCATGCGTGCTCGCCAACTCGGTACCTTGGCGGCGTCCGCCAGCTCCCTTCTGACTATTCCCTTTCCTTCGCACTTATCTTGATTCCGCGCCGTTCCGCGTACTCGATCAATGCGAGTTCTATCACCGAGGTGATAGAACGCCGCTCCGCGTCTGCAAGCTGTTGCGCCAAGGCCAACACCGGTGGATCAAGGCGGGTGGTGAACGGCTTTTTTGTCATTTTCGCTCTGCGGCTTGATATTCAGTTTCAAAAGGCGTATAGATATGCACGTGCATCGAACTTGCATCGCACGTGCGGCGGCTGGCCAGAGTGCGCCAACACTCCAGTCAGCCTGACCACAACCCAAGCTGATTGGAGCTCGGATCATGGCTGATTCCGACAATACCACGACTCTGCCTTACGTCACCCGCAGGCGAGTACTTGAGGGAACAGTCGTGGCCACCACCGCGTGGACGCTCCAAGGCAACGCGCCCGCAAGCGGCGCCGGAAGCACGAATGTGCGTTCTGATCCTGCACTGGCGCTTTGGCGGGAATGGGAGAGAGTCTACAAACAGACCGAGCGGCTTTGCCGCAGGCAGCAGCGCTTGGAGACAAGGCTTGTCGAGAGCGTCGGCTTTCCCTGTGTGACCGTCCGCCTGACCGAGGGTGAGCAGGTGACGGTCCATTCGATCGAGATGCTCGATGAAGTGCTCGGCAAAGCGCCGGATATGGCGGCTCTCCGCGAAAAGGCCGAAGCTGATTTCGCGGCGCATCAGGCACGCTGGGATGCGGCTGCGGAGCAAACCGGCTACACCGCCGCCTTCAGGGCCGAGCGCGAGGCTAGCGAGAAAATGCAAGATCTGCTGCAAGCTTTCTCAACCACCCCCGCTACGACTCTGGCCGGTGTGGCGGGCAAGCTCGATGCCGTGTTGCGCGAGGGCGAAGCGTGGGAGGAATGCTCCGAGTTTCCTTGGCCGCAAATCCGCACAGCGCTCTGCGATCTGGTCCGCATCGCCGAAGGCTTTGGTGCTGACCGGGTGCGGCGCCCAAGGATCCGTCATGACCAAACTGAAACTCTTCGTCATTCCCGATGACCGTCCGGTCAAGATCACGGTCGAACTGCCCGGCACCATTCATCGCCATCTCGTCGCCTATGCTGAATTGCTGGGCCGCGAGACCGGACAGATAGTCGCCGATCCGGCAAAGCTGATAGCGCCGATGCTGACCCGGTTCATGACAAGACAGAGCCTTTGCCAGAACCCGAAGAAGCCTGAAGCCGGATGAGTGTTCGGGGTTTATGCCTGTTGGAGGGCCATCAGGAGGAATACCGATCACGCAGAAACGCGATGAAGATCGGCAAGGCAGGATTGGCGTTGTCCGGGCGCCAACGGGCAAAATTGCAGATCTGGATTGGCTTGCTCCCGATCCGCAGCTTGCGGCAGACGGCGCCGTCAGGAAGGCTGTTAGCATCTCTGTGGTGGATCAGAGCGACTCCTAGACCGTTTCCGACAAGGCGCAGCAGGATGCCCGCACTAACGTGATGTTCGACGATCGTGGGAAGCTGTACACTGCTTCCAACAGCCTCGGCGAGTAGAAATGCTTCGCCCCTGCGCACGAGCAGCGTCTCCTGGCCTAGCTCCGACCACTCGATCACGGGACGGCTTGCGAGAGGATGACTGGAAGCGAGAACGACGGCTAGGGTATCCTTCCACAATTTCAGTTCGAATGCGCCGCCAGTGGATCGGGAGGAGGAAGTGACGGTGACGTCGACCTGCGTGCCGCCCATCGCAGCCCTGGGCTCAGGATGAGAACCTTCTATCAAGCTGACGGTCACATTTGGATAACATTTCCCGAACTCAATGATTGCACCCAGCGCTCTCCCGGCGAGGACGAGTCCGTTGGAGCCGATGGAAAGCCTTTGTTGTTCATCCTTGATGCCCGTCCTGGCCAGCGTCAGAGTATTGTCCAGTTCGAGCAGCACGGAGCGAAGACGATCGAGGAAACGCTCGCCGGCCGGGGTTGGCCCAACGCCTCGAGCATGGCGATGAAATATCCTCGTGCCCATCGCGTATTCGAGATCTCGTATGCGCCGGCTGAGCGCGGTGTGGTCGATCCCGGCGCGCCGTGCCGCGCGCAGAAAGCTGCCCTCCTCGGCGACTACAAGCGCATAATTGAGAGTCGCTAGTTGAATGGAGTTCCGCATCTCTGCTCGACGTCTAGGTGGCGACAAATCGCACACGTTTGAGCGCTTTTGGCCGCGGCGGGCTATCACCAAATCTCAGTATTGACTCAGATGAGGCCACCGACGCCTCTTATGAAAGAAACAACGGACGTCAGGTGGCGTGCAGCAATCTCTCGCGATCACCGGGAGCGATCCCCGAATGCGCATCGGAGTAGACGAGCTCGAATGTGTGTATGGTTTGCGCCGCCTTGACCTGAGGGGAACCTTTAAACTCGAGTGGCACTCATGGTCGGCCACGGCGCCTCGCCGTCATTCATGCTGCGTCGGTACGGTGGGTCCGCTGGCAGGGGAGGGCTCGCACGAGCCGATCAGCGATGGTAGGGCGCTCGCAGCGATGATCCCGAAGGACACTCACTCGAAAGAGACCACTCCGTTTTCTCGCTCATCTAATGGAGGGGCTCGCCCGCTAGCTCCAGGGACAACACCGGCCAAAACATCTATCTCGGAAATCCGGTGCTTGAACAAAGACGGAGCGGCGGACCGGCTCGAATTGAAGGTCCGCCGTTCCGGGTCGTTCAGATCACAAGGAACGAACCTGCTGCAAGCGACAGACCTGGAGAGAGGGTGGCGAATTGTATTTGAGCTGCGCCACCGATCCCGTCGCTGTCGAAAGAGAGCGCCCCGGTTGAGCTGTTGTAGATGATATGGTCGGAGCTGTCATGCGCAGCCGTGCCAGCAAAGAAAGCATCGGATGAAAGGCCGCCCAACTTAAGCCCGGCGAAAATGGCGTGGTCGAGCTGGATCTTGTCTTGGAGCTTGTCGAAGTCGGTGACCCTGTCGATATTGCCGGACCCAAGAGCGGTATTGAACACGAATGCATCATTGCCTCCGTTGCCGGTCAAGATGTCGGCACCGCCACCGCCGTTGACAATGTTCGCGCCGGCATTGCCTTGGATGGTCTGGCCGAACTCGTTGCCGCTGAGGTTCATTGCCGTCGTGCCGGATGGATACCTTGCGGCGAGAAGCTCGATCTGCGAGCCGGCCGAAAGCGCATAGCTCCCCGAAGTGACCACCCTATCGTAGCCGCCGCCCACCTGCTCGATGACCTTGTCGCCGGCATTGTCAACATAGTAGGTGTCATTGCCGCCAAAGCCGGTCATCGTGTCGGCGCCGCCGAGGCCGTTGATGACATTGGCGCCGGCATTGCCCTGGATGGTCTGGGCAAAGCCGTTGCCGTTGAGGTTGATTGCCGTCGTGCCGGATTGATTGGTGGTGGCGAGAAGCTCGATCTCCGAGCCGGCCGCAAGAGCATGGCTCACCGAGGCGAGTACTTTGTCGGCACCGCCGCCTACCGCCTCAATCTCCTTATCGCCGGCATTATCGACATAGTAGGTGTCATTGCCCCCATAGCCGACCATCTTGTCGGCACCGGCGCCGCCATTAATGACATTGGCGCCGGCATTGCCTTGGATGGTCTGGCCGAACTCGTTGCCGCTGAGGTGCATTGCCGTCGTGCCGGATGGATACCTTGCGGCGAGAAGCTCGATCTGCGAGCCGGCCGAAAGCGCATAGCTCCCCGAAGTGACCACCCTGTCGTAGCCGCCGCCCACCTGCTCGATCACCTTGTCGCCGGCATTGTCAACATAGTACGTGTCGTTGCCGCCAAAGCCGGTCATCGTGTCGGCGCCGCCGAGGCCGTTGATGACATTGGCGCCGGCATTGCCCTGGATGGTCTGGGCAAAGCCGTTGCCGTTGAGGTTGATTGCCGTCGTGCCCGATTGATTGGTGGTGGCGAGAAGCTCGATCTCGGAGCCGGCCGCAAGGGCATGACTTACGGAAGCAAGTGCTTTGTCTGTACCGCCGCCCGCCGCCTCAATCTCCTTATCGCGGACGTCATCGACATAATAGGTGTCATTGCCGCCATAGCCGATCATCGTGTGGCCGCCGGCGCCGTGGAACACATCGTCGCCGCTGGTGCCATACAAGGTGTCGCTTGTGTCGACGGGAGGCGGAGTGGTCCCCGTCGTTGCAAGGTTGTGTTCCCGGAAAACGGCCTGCAGTTCCGAAGAGCTCTCCAACGCTGTGTCGCCTCGCTGCGAACCCCACGCGTATGCGTAGTCGAAGGCGGGTGACGGAATCAGCTTGGCCCAGTGCTCCATCATGATTTCCATCTGGGCGGCGGTGGGCACCACATATTTGCCACCCATATCGGTGTTATACTCGCCACCTCCAAACGCCTGGTAGCCCGGAACGATCTGGCTCGTCGGGATGCCCGATGCCTGAGCGGCGGCAACGAATTTATCGATCATGTTGTAGTCGACCGGGCCATCCGTGCGGACCGGATAGACATCTATGCCATAGTAATCGATACCCGTATTGGCGGGATTGTACGTGCCCCTGAAATCCGGATTCGCCGAGGTCCCCAAGCTCATCATTGTGATGTAGGTCTTGGCGCCTGGAAAATGCTCATGGATCCAGTCGGATTCTGCCTTCAGATTTGCGGCAGAGGCGTAGGTACCCCATTGGCCGGTGGGATCCGGCTCGTCAACCAGGAAGAACCCAAATACGTTCGGATTGCCGAGGAAAGGAGTAACCTTGTCGATAAAGGATTGGGTTACTCCGTTGGCCTCGTCGAGGTAGACCAAGCCTTTCATGCCCTCTGGCAGCTCGTTGACCTGGTCAACATATTGCACGCTAGCCAGATTGAATCCGGCTTTTGCAATGTCCGTGCCGGATCCGCCCGACGTGTAATGGAGAGTCGCCATCCATAATCCCTCATTTGATTCGATAGCGCCCCGCGGATGCCTGCCTACTAGAAGGTGTATATTAGCGCCAAATCACATACCTGCACGCCCTGATAGAATGGTTGATCGGCGGCAGGATTGTCACATTGCGGCGAAAAATATACTTACGGATAGTTGGCATCGTTCGATAAAAACAAAATTTAATTGCAGGCAGCCTAGCGTCATTTTGGAGATGTTTAGTAAAATTTTTATGCAGTTCAATTTATTGCTGATAGTGAAGGATAACGCGTCCCCTGTATATGTCAAGAAACTTAATTTTTTATTAAATAAGTTGATAATTGCGCCAGTTCACTCTGAATAAGCATTGTCAATACTGAAAATTTGAAGAAGAGAATACAAGGCATATGATATATCTATTATAAAAAGTTTAATACTGTAAGATCGAACGCCAAGCCACGGCAGAAAAACGGCCTTTCCCCCCAAATATGTATTTTTACAGCCGGCCAATTGAGCCAATGTTAAGCTAAGATTCTGGCCGGACCACGCACTCTGCCGGCGACACTAATTTGTTGTGGACAGATACTGCAGGTGCCAACCGACAATCAGGTTGTCCGCAACTGAGATTGCGACAGGGAGATCGCCAGAATCGGAGAAATTGGCTGGGGCGCCAGGATTCGAACCTGGGAATGTCGGTACCAAAAACCGATGCCTTACCACTTGGCTACGCCCCAACAGCCGGAGCATGCCCGCTGTGCGCGCGGCCTTATAGGACGAGCCGGGAGAAAGCTCAATGCCGACATATCGACTATGCGCGACCGACCCACCGGTTTTTGCAATCGTCAATTTGAACGGACCTATTCACCCCACACCGCCATTTCATTGCCGGCCGGATCGACGAAATGGAACCGCCTGCCGCCGGGGAATGAAAAGATCGGCTTGACGATGGTGCCGCCGGCATTCTCGACGGCGCTCAATGTTTCCTCCAGCCTTTCGGAATAGAGCACGGGCAGCGGCTTGGCCGGCGCATCTTGGCCATCCGCTTGAAAACCGCCGTCCAGCCCTTCGGCAAAGGCTGAATAGGTCAGCCGTAATCGGTGAACGACCACGAGAAGGCCGCGCTGTAGAAAGCCTTCACCCTGTCCAGCGTTCCGCCGGTCGCCGGCATTTCTAGATAATCGAGCTTTCCGGTCATTCTCATCGTTCTGCCCGTTGTTCACGTTATGTTCTACAACAAAGCTTTCCAAAAAGCAAGTCTTTTCGGCGCCGCTTTTCATTAATCGATTGTAGAGGCCGGCCGGCTTGGTCGATGCCTTGCCTTTCGCACTGCAGCATCATATCGCTCGATTTGTCAGTATTTCCAATCTCCTGCAACCGGGGAGCAAGCATGACCAAATGGGTCTACACCTTTGGCGATGGAGCGGCGGAAGGCCGTGCCGGCGACCGCAATCTGCTCGGCGGCAAGGGCGCCAATCTTGCCGAAATGTGCAGCCTGGGCCTACCGGTGCCACCGGGATTCACTATCACCACCGAGGTCTGCAACGCCTATTACGCCAACGGCCACGCCTATCCGGCCTCGCTGGAAGCGGATGTTGCGGTCGCGCTCGACCATATCGGCCGGCTGACCGGGCGCCGTTTCGGGGATCCGTCGAAACTGCTTTTGGTGTCGGTGCGCTCCGGTGCCCGCGCTTCCATGCCCGGCATGATGGACACCGTGCTCAATCTCGGCCTCAACGATGAGACGGTCGAAGCCCTGGCCGCCGATTCAGGCGACGCGCGTTTTGCCTATGACAGCTATCGCCGTTTCATCCAGATGTATTCCGATGTCGTCATGGGCCTCGACCATGAGGTGTTTGAGGAAATTCTCGAAGACCAGAAGGGCGGCCTCGGCCATGAGCTCGACACCGAGCTGACGGCCATCGAATGGCAAGGCGTGATCGCGCTCTACAAGGCCAAGGTCGAGGAGGAGCTCGGCAAACCGTTTCCGCAGGATCCGAACGAGCAGCTCTGGGGCGCCATCGGCGCGGTGTTTTCCAGTTGGATGAACAACCGCGCCATCACCTACCGGCGCCTGCACGACATTCCCGAAAGCTGGGGCACGGCGGTCAACGTCCAGGCCATGGTCTTCGGCAATATGGGCGACACCTCGGCCACCGGCGTCGCCTTCACCCGCAATCCGTCGACCGGCGAAAAGCAGCTTTATGGCGAGTTCCTGGTCAACGCGCAGGGCGAGGATGTCGTCGCCGGCATCCGCACGCCGCAGAACATCACCGAGGCGGCGCGCATTGCCGCCGGCTCCGACAAGCCGTCGCTGCAGAAGCTGATGCCGGACGCCTTCCAGGCTTTCGTCAGCATCTCCGACCGCCTGGAAAAGCATTACCGCGACATGCAGGATCTCGAATTCACCATTGAACGCGGCAAATTGTGGATGCTGCAGACCAGGTCAGGCAAGCGCACCGCCAAGGCAGCGCTGAAGATTGCCGTCGACATGGCCAAGGACGGGCTGATTACGAAGGAGGAGGCCGTCGCCCGCATTGATCCGGCCTCGCTGGACCAGTTGCTGCATCCGACGATCGATCCGAAAGCGGCGCGCGATATCATCGGCGTCGGCCTGCCGGCATCGCCAGGTGCTGCCACCGGCGAAATCGTGTTTTCCTCGAACGACGCCGAGGAGGCCAAGACACAAGGCCGCAAGGCGATCCTGGTGCGCATCGAGACCAGCCCCGAAGACATCCATGGCATGCATGCGGCCGAAGGCATCCTGACGACGCGCGGCGGCATGACCAGCCACGCCGCTGTTGTGGCGCGCGGCATGGGCAAGCCTTGCGTTTCGGGCGCAGGCTCGCTGCGCGTCGACTACAAGGCCGGCACGCTGATGGCGATGGGCGCGACCTTCCGCAAGGGCGATATCATCACCATCGACGGCGGCAACGGCCAGGTGCTGAAGGGCGCGGTACCGATGCTGCAGCCGGAACTCTCGGGCGATTTCGCCGCCATCATGGAGTGGGCCGACGGCGCGCGCCGCATGAAGGTGCGCACCAATGCCGAGACGCCGCTGGATGCGCGCATGGCGCGGTCCTTCGGCGCCGAAGGCATCGGTCTTTGCCGCACCGAGCACATGTTCTTCGACGGCGACCGCATCGTTGCTATGCGCGAGATGATCCTGGCCGATACGGAAAGGGATCGGCGAACGGCGCTGGCCAAGCTGTTGCCGATGCAGCGCTCGGATTTCCTCGAGCTGTTCGAGATCATGGCCGGCCTGCCGGTGACGATCCGCCTGCTCGATCCGCCGCTGCACGAATTCCTGCCCAAGACCGAGGAGGAGGTGGCCGAGGTCGCCGCTGCCATGAACGTATCGCCGGACAAGCTCAGGCGGCGCACCGAAGCGCTGCACGAGTTTAATCCGATGCTCGGCCATCGCGGCTGCCGGCTTGCCGTCTCATATCCCGAAATCGCCGAGATGCAGGCACGAGCCATCTTCGAGGCAGCGGTGGAGGCCGGCAGGAAGGCCGGCGCGCTGGTGGTCCCCGAAATCATGGTGCCGCTGGTGGGGCTGGTGAAGGAACTCGACTTCGTCAAGGCTCGCATCGACGCCGTCGCCAAAAGCGTGATGCAGGAGACCGGCGTCAGGATCGCTTATCTGACAGGCACGATGATCGAACTGCCGCGCGCCGCGATCCGCGCTCATGTCATTGCCGAGGCGGCCGAATTCTTCTCTTTCGGCACCAACGATCTGACCCAGACCACCTTCGGCATCTCGCGCGACGATGCCGCCTCGTTCCTCGAGACCTACCGGAAAAAAGGCATCATCGAGCAGGATCCCTTCGTGTCGCTCGACATAGACGGTGTCGGCGAGCTGGTGCGGATGGCGGCAGAGAAGGGCAGGGCGACGCGGCCCGACATCAAGCTCGGCATCTGCGGCGAGCATGGCGGCGACCCGGCCTCGATCCATTTCTGCGAAAAGGTCGGCCTCGACTACGTCTCGTGCTCGCCATACCGGGTGCCGATTGCCAGGCTGGCCGCCGCGCAAGCGGCGGTGCAGGCTGCAAAGAACGGCCGCGGATAGGAGTTGGAGTCCACCGGCATCTGACCTTACCGATTTGTAACCGAATTCACGCGAACGTGCGTCTGTCGGCTCCAAATCCCGACATCGTTTCTGCCCAGTTTCCGGCCCCCGAACCCGCCCCGGTGCCAGAAACAGATGTTGCAGAACCCGCCCACGCACGTCCGCTCGATTCTCATCCTCCAGACGAAATTCATCGGCGATCTTGTCCTCGCTTCCGCGCTCGCCAGAAACCTGCGCCTCCAATATCCAAAGGCCAGGATAGTGTTCCTTTGCGAGGCGAACTTTGCCAGTTTCCTGTTGGCTCATGGCATCGCCTCGGACGTGGTGGCGTTCCGACGCGTACGGATGCGTGGCACCCCTGTGCAGCGTGGTCGCGAGCTTTACGCGATGGTGCGCGCTCTGCGCCGGTTCCGGTTTGACCTGACCACCGACCTGGCCGATTCCAAAACCTCACGCATCATCGTCAGGCTCGTCAACGCCAAGACCCGCGTCGGATATGATCCGCCCGAAAAACCGTTGCGCTGGCTGGAACGCCAGCCCGCCAACGTCCTAGCCAAGCCGTTTGGCTTTGGTGGCCAGCATTATCTCTACCGCTATCTGTCGCCGCTTGAGGCGCTTGGCGTGGAGTTGCGTGCGCCGGTCCAAGGATTGAGCCGCTCCCGCTGGAGACCGCCAGGGCATTGGCGCTTCTCGACCGGCATCATCTCCGGCGTAACGCCTTCATAGCCGTTCATGCAGGAGCGAGCTTCCGGGGGCGGCAATGGCACAGCCGGAACGTTTTGCGCTGGCGATCGACGAGATCTCGCGGCAGACCGGGTTGGACTTCCTGCTTGTCGGCGGCCCCGATGAACGGGCATCTGCCGAGCGCGTCGTCGCCAAGGCCGCTTCGCCGGTCGTCAACGTGGTCGGGGCGTTGTCGCTGGCAACGCTGCTGGCGGTCCTCGGCCAGGCACGCCTGTTTCTGGGAAACGAGAGTGGCCCGATGCACATGGCCGCTGCCGCCGGAACGCCGGTTGTCGGCCTGTTCGGCCTGACCGACCCGGCCGTCTGGGGGCCTGTCGGCGGGGTCAGTGTTACGCCGCGGCCCTCCATGCCTTGCGAGTGCGTAGCCAGGGACCTGTGCCGCCGGCCCGATCCGAACAAGGCTTGCTGCGTCCGGCGACTTGAGGTCAAAGCGGTGGTCGACGCGGTGCTCGCGATCCTTTCACGTAAGGTTAAGGACGTGGAGCACGCATTGTGACCTCGCGCTTGCCAAAGGTCAGGCCGGCGGTCAAATTGCCCCTGCCGACGCTTTTGCAGGGGCATCGTCCCGATTTCCGCCTTGATGGCGGTCTTGAGGTCGCCGCTTCAACTTTGATCCGGCCGACCTGGAAATAATCGATGCGCCCGTTCCAAAAGTATTTTTGCGCCATTGCGATATCGCTGTGGGCTGTTTCTCCTGGCAACGCCCAGTTGCTCGTCGCACCGACGCTGCACATCAAGGCCGAGGCGGGCGGCGGCCGCGTCGCGCTGACGCTCGATGCGTGCGGCGGAAGGACCGACACACGGATTCTCTCGGCGCTGGTGGAAAACAAGATTCCTGCCACCATTTTCGTCACCGGCATATGGCTGAAGCACAACGCCGCCGCCGTCGAGATCATGCGGGCGCATCCCGAACTGTTTGAATTGGAAAACCATGGCGGCCGCCATGTCCCGGCTGTCGACACGCCGCAAAAGATCTACGGCATTCGCAGTGCCGGCAGCCCGGAGGCCGTGCTGGCCGAGGTCGAATCGGGTGCTGCCGCTCTTGCCGTGACCGGCGAACCGGCGCCGAAATGGTTTCGCGGCGCGACCGCCGAATACAGCCCGTCGGCAATCGCGATGATACGCAAGCTTGGCTTCAAGATCGCCGGATTCTCGATCAACGGCGACGGCGGCTCATTGCTCGGTGCAAAAGCGACCGCCCGGCGCATCGCGGCAGCAAACGACGGCGACGTCATCATCGCTCACATCAACCAGCCGACCCATGCGGCCGGCGAAGGCGTGGTGCAGGCACTTCTGGCGCTGAAGGCCAAGGGCCTCACCTTCGTGCGTCTCGACGATGCCGACGGCGTCGGCGATGAAGGCACCACCGACTGATCAGTCGGGCGTGGCCTCGATGGTCACTTTGTTCGGATAGAACGCGCCGTGGTCGCGGATATCGGCCATCTCGTCGAACGGCCGCTCATAGGCCCACATCGCATCCTTGCCTGCATCGCCGGCGGGCAGCACGCTCCAATAGCTGGCATCGCCCTTATAGGGGCAATGGGTCGCGTGTTCGGTCTTGCCAAGCTGTTTGAAGTCGATGTCGCCGAACGGAATGTAGAAAACAGGCGGATAGGGAGGTTCGGTCAGCACCTTGACCTTGTTGGACGAAGCGATGATGACATCGCCAGCGCGCACCGTCACGGTGCCCTTGTAAGGCTCGACTGTGATGACCTTGCCGGGATTGCGCTGAAAGCCGGGTGACGGATTTGCGATCTGGTCCATATCGGATCTCCTTGCCTCAACCCCAAGATGTGTCTGGCAAGAGCCTTGCGCAAGACCTGCCTGCCACCAGGCGGGCGTCGCCCGCGGGGAAGTCTCGCCTCTTTCTTCCGCTTCGCCGAAACTCAGGCGGCGGCCTGGAAGGCGTCCATCAGCCCGGCATAGGCGGCGGCAATGCCGGCCACCGGATTGGTGCTTTTCGAGGTGGTCTCGACCTTCAAAGCACCACCGCTGGTCGGCAAGGTGAGCAGCAGGAACTGGCGATTGCCGCCATCGCCGACCGATGCGGCGGCGACGTGCTGGGCTTCGCCCTCGTTCTCGACGCACATCTTGAACAAGAGCGTGCCGCCGACAGCTTCGAGGGCGCCGCCGACGACCTCGACGAATTCATCTTCGGAAACGGCTTTGGCGTCAGGCACCAGATCATCCTGCGCCACATCGGCTGCTACCAAATCGGCCAGGCTTTCGGCAAGCGTATTTTCCAGGGCTTTGTCGTCGAGCTGCGCGTCCATGCGAACCTCTTTCATTCGCCAATCGCGCCCCGCCGTTAATCAACGTTAACGCCGAGCATGGCCGGATTGTGGCGAATTCGGCCTCAATTGGCTCCATGCCCCGCTCCAGCCCGATCCTGGCTGGACAATCCGCCGGTTCGTCCCACAATGGCGAAAAAATAACGGGAGGAACAAGATGCTCGGGCTGATGCAGGAATGGCCGCTGCTTTGCCATAAGCTGATTGACAACGCCGAGCGGCAGCACGGCAGCCGCGAGATCGTGTCGCGTTCGATCGAGGGGCCGATCGTGCGCAGCAACTATGCCGAAATCCATCATCGTGCCCTGAAGGTCGCCGAGCGGCTCGAGCGTGGCGGCTTCGGGCTTGGCGACCGCATCGCGACCCTGGCCTGGAACACCGCGCGCCACATCGAGGCCTGGTACGGCATCATGGGTGTCGGCGCCATCTATCACACGCTCAACCCGCGGCTCTTTCCCGAGCAGATCACCTGGATCATGAACAATGCCGGGGATAAGGCGATCTTCGTCGACCTGACCTTCCTGCCGCTGCTCGAAAAGATCGCCGGCGCGGTCAAGTCGCTGAAGCAGGTCATCGTGCTGACCGACGAGGCGCATATGCCGGAGACTGCGCTGCCCAATGTGATCGCCTATGAAGAATGGCTTGCTGAAGCCGACGGCAACTTCGCCTGGAAGACATTCGACGAAAACACCGCCGCCGGGATGTGCTACACCTCGGGCACGACGGGCGACCCGAAAGGCGTCCTATACAGCCATCGTTCGAACGTGCTGCACGCCATGATCGCCGCCATGCCCGACGCCATGGGCCTGTCGTCGCGCGACACCATACTGCCCGTCGTGCCGATGTTTCACGCCAACGCCTGGGGCCTTGCCCAGAGCGCGCCGATGATCGGCGCCAAGCTGGTCATGCCCGGCTGCAAGATGGATGGCGCTTCGCTCTACGAGCTGCTCGATACCGAGAAGGTGACCTTCAGCGCCGCCGTGCCGACGGTGTGGATGATGCTCCTCCAGTATCTGGAAGAGACCGGCAAGAAACTTCCCTATCTGCAGAAAGTCGTCATCGGCGGTGCGTCCTGTCCACGCGCGATCACGACGAAGTTCCAGGACAGTTACGATGTCCAGGTCGTCCACGCCTGGGGCATGACCGAGATGTCGCCGCTCGGCACGCTGTGTACCCTGAAGCCGGATTACGCCGAGCTGAAGGGCGAGGCCCGCCTCGGCGTCCAGCAGAAACAAGGCTTTACACCGTTCGGCATCGAAATGAAGGTGACGGACGACGCCGGCAACGAACTGCCATGGGACGGCAAGACCTTCGGCCGGCTCAAGGTCCGCGGGCCGGCCGTCGCGCGCGCCTATTATGGCGGCATCGGATCCGAACAGTTCGATCAAGACGGCTGGTTCGATACCGGTGACGTCGCGCATATCGACCCCGGAGGCTATATGCAGATCACCGACCGCGCCAAGGACGTGATCAAGTCGGGCGGCGAATGGATCTCGACCATCGAGCTCGAGAACCTCGCGGTCGGCCATCCCGATGTGGCGGAGGCCGCCGCCATCGGCATTCCGCATTCGAAATGGGGCGAGCGGCCTTTGCTCGTGGTCGTGCGCAAGCCGGGCAGGGAGCCGACCAAGACGGATATTCTCGCTTTCATGGACGGCAAGGTGGCGAAGTGGTGGATGCCGGACGACGTCGCTTTTGTCGGCGAAATCCCACACACCGCTGCCGGCAAGATCCAGAAGATTACCTTGCGCCAGCAGTTCCGGGATTATCACCTGCCGACGGATTGACCGGAGATGTGGCGTCTTTGCGTCTTCAAGCCGCCGCTGAAAGGCACTATGCCTTTGTTCGGGTTGGGGCAGCGCAGAAAACAATGATGGTAATTCCCGAGCGACAAACGTCGAGGGCTGCCGGTTGGTCGCGGCGCACCGGCGCTTTTTCGGCGGTGCTGCTGCTGACGGTTGTCATCGGGCACCGATATGATCTCGTCGAGACGCCGGCTTTCCTATGGGTGCTCGGCGTTGTCGCCTTGCTGGCCGCGTTTGCGCTTTTGTTTGCCGGGTTTGCCTTTGCGCGATTGTGGAATTTCGGTGATCGCGGCGGCCACGACCTGACCGCCGGCGCTTTGTTGGCGCTTCTGGTGCTCATCCCTTACGCTGTCGCGGCCTATTGGGCGGCGACCTATCCGCCGCTGCGCGACATCTCGACGGATTTGGACGACCCACCGGTGCTCGATATTTCTACCCGGACAAAGGACATGAACGAGCTTTTGCCGCCGACGCCGGGCGAGCAGCGCCTGCAAATCGAAGCTTATCCGCTCGTTAGCGGACGCAGCTACACCTTGCCTTTCGATCGCGTTCTGGAGGCGGTCAAAACCGTGCTCGATCGGCGCGGCTGGGAGCTCACGGCGCCGTTTCCAGACGCAGCAGGGCAAAGCGACGTGACGGTCGATGCGCTGGCCAAGAGCTTGCTGCTTGGTCTTCCCGCCGATGTCGCCGTCCGCGTGACCGACGACGGCGATGCGGTCATCGTCGATATGCGCTCGGCCTCGCGTTACGGCCGCTACGACCTTGGCGACAATGCAGCGCGCATCACCGATTTCCTTTCCGAACTCGACCAGGAAGTCGCCGGCCAGGTGGGCGTGGCGCCGGCGGAATGATACCCGAAGTGTGCTACGTTGCCGGCGAATAGATGCCGTCGATAGCCGGCGCGCCATCGGTGTGGACCAGGCCGCGCGCCACCAGGTCTTCCAGATGGGCAAGCACCGACAGGCCGGCCGCGCCATGCAGGCGGGGGTCTGTGTCTCGATAGATCGCGTCCACCATGTCCTTGATTGTCCGGTCGCCGCTGTTGATCCGCTCCAGAATTGCGCGTTCGCGCATTTTGCGATGCGTTTTCAATCCGCGCATGAAGCTGCGCGGCTCGGTCACCGGCCCACCATGACCGGGCAGCAGCAGCCGGTCGTCACGTTCGATCAGCCGATCGAGCGATGTCATGTAGTCGGCCATCGCGCCATCCGGCGGTGCGACGATCGTGGTTGCCCACGCCATGACGTGATCGGCCGAGAAAAGGATGCCGGTTCCCTCCAGCGCGAAGGCCGCGTGATTGGCGGTATGGCCGGGCGTCAGCACCGTCCGGATCGCCCAGCCGTCGCCGTCGATCACCATATCGTCCGGCAGCGCGATATCAGGAACAAAGTCGGTGTCGGCGCTGGCATCGAGTGGATTGACCTCACCGGTGCGCAACGGCCGCGCCGGGCGATGCCGGCCCTCCGCCAGAACCACCGCACCAGTATGCTGCTTTAACCGAGCCGCCAGCGGCGAATGGTCGCGATGCGTGTGGCTGATGAAGATATGGCTGACCGGCCTGGTCCCGATCGCTTCGAGCAGTGTTCGAAGATGTGCCTCGTCATCCGGTCCGGGATCGATCACCGCCAGCGTCTCGCGCCCGACGATATAGCTGTTGGTTCCGTGAAAGGTGAACGGGCTGGAGTTCCTGGCGGTGACGCGTTGAATACCAGGCGCAACGGCTATGCCCTCGCCATAGGCCGGATCGAAGCGTGTATCGAATTTCAGCGCCATGCGAACGTCGCGACCTTTTTTGGGGCGAGGGCAAAACCGATTGCCGCATAGCACGGAAGCCAATATAGGAAAACGCAAGGCCGCGTTCGGCGGCAATCCGGAACGGGGAAGACTATGGCAAATGCAACGACGATGCGTCCGCTCATTTCTCTCGCTTTGCCTGAAAAGGGCGCGGCCCGGCTGGCAGGACAGCTTTTGCTGGCAGTCGCCGGAACGCTGCTGCTGATCTTGTCTGCCAAGACCAAGGTCATGCTCGGACCGGTAGACATCTCGATGCAGACGCTCGCCGTCTTCCTGATCGCTGCCTCCTTCGGCATGCGCCTCGGCGTCGCCACGCTGCTTCTCTACATGGCTGAGGGCGCGTTGGGCCTTCCGGTTTTCCAGAGCACGCCCGAAAAGGGCATCGGCATCGCCTACATGCTCGGTTCGACCGGCGGTTATCTAGTCGGCTTCGTCGTCATGGCGGCGATCGTCGGCTGGGCTGCCGACCGTGGCTGGGATCGCCATCCTATCAAGCTCTTCAATGCCATGCTGGTGGCCGAGATCGTCATGATGGCAATGGGCTTTGCCTGGCTGGCGCTGTTGATCGGCCCGGAAAAATCCTGGCAGTTCGGGGTGTTGCCCTTTATCGTCGGTGATCTGATCAAGGTTGCGCTGGCCGCGAGCCTGGTGCCGGCTGTCTGGTCGCTGTTGAAGCGTTCGTGAAGCCGGTCGAGCGGTGATAACCTGTTCTGCGCGACAGTGATTTTTCGCCGTAGTTGGTGTGGCCGTGCAGGATCTTTGTCGCTGGCGGCAGGCTTGTGCGCGACGCCATCCGTCACATTAGCTTCAAGTCGACGGACTAAGTACCAGAACCAACGGGCGATTCGTCACGACCAGCGTAACCAAGCACCTACGCATGGAAATAAATTGCTCGACATAGCATCTCAGCCAGCTGAAAAAGAAAGCGGCTCGATGATTATTTAGGCACAGCTAAATTTCTGGACAATGTGTAGGAAATTCTTAACCCAACCGCCTTGACTCTAGTGGCTTGGTTGCTTGCTGGTATCCACGCACTGTCGTAACCGTTGACCTGAGATCATGCCGCCGACCGCCGAAGGAAGACACGTGAGTAGCGCGGAAAAAACAACGAGCAAGGCAACAGCCCTGTCGCCTGAGCCGACCGCCGCGCCGGCAACGCGCTGGTATGCGGCCGGCATCTTTCCCGGGAAGGAGCGTGTCGCAGAGCGGCATCTCCGGATCCAGGGATTCGAGCCCTTTGTGCCTCGCTGCGAGAAAACCGTGCGTCATGCCCGGCGGCTCGAAACACGGTCCGCAGCTTATTTCCCGGGTTATATGTTCATCGCCCTTGACGTCGCGCTGCAACGTTGGCGCTCGATCAACGGAACGTTCGGTGTGCGCTCCCTCGTCATGCAAGGGGACCGGCCTTTGCCTGTCCCCTCCGGTCTGGTAGAGCGCTTCATTGCGTTGACCGGCAGGCACGGCCTGCTCGACTTCAGTGGCGGCCTCGCAGCCGGTGCTTCGGTTCGGATCCTTTCCGGCCCGTTCGCGGAAATGATCGGTCGCCTTGACCGGCTCGATCCAGCCGGAAGGGCTCGGGTTCTGGTTGCGATCATGAATGGCGAGATACCTGTCGACCTTGATACCAAGGATCTCGTCGCCATCGCATAGTCGTAAGCATCGAGGTGCGGCGAGGCGATGCAAATTGTTGTAGGATCGGCTCTCGGGTTTTCACCCGGGAGTGCGGTAGCCGTTCTTCGGTGGGACTAGGCGCTGTCTGACGAGATCGTCTCGTCGGCGCTGATTGAGGGTACGCGGTATGCGAATAACAATGATTGGTGCCGGCTATGTAGGGCTCGTCTCGGGCGCCTGTTTCGCCGACTTTGGCCATCAGGTCTGCTGCGTCGACCGGGATGCGGAAAAGCTTGCCATGCTCAAACTCGGCAAGATACCGATCTACGAGCCGGGGCTCGACGACCTCGTCACGACCAACACCCTGCAAGGCCGCTTGCGTTTCGACGACAATCTGGCGGATGCGGTTTCTCAATCGGATGTCGTCTTCATAGCCGTCGGCACGCCGTCACGGCGTGGCGACGGGCATGCCGATCTGTCCTTCGTTTACGATGCGGCCGCCGAAGTTGGTCGCGCACTCAAGGGGTTTACGGTCGTGGTGACGAAATCGACCGTCCCCGTCGGTACCGGCGATGAGGTGGAACGAATCATTCGCGAGCAAAATCCCGCCGCCGATTTTGCGGTGGTCTCAAATCCGGAATTTCTTCGCGAAGGATCGGCGATCGAGGACTTCAAGCGGCCCGACCGCATCATTGTCGGGACCGATGCCGAAAGGGCCAAGGCTGTCATGGGCGAGATCTACCGCCCGCTCTCGTTGAATGCAGCGCCGATATTCCATACGAGCCGACGTACGGCGGAGCTTACCAAATATGCCGGCAACGCGTTTCTGGCCATGAAGATTACCTTCATCAACGAAATTGCCGATCTCTGCGAGCGGTTGGGGGCCGATGTGCAGGACGTCGCGCGCGGCATCGGCATGGACAATCGCATCGGCGCAAAGTTTCTTCACGCTGGGCCGGGTTATGGCGGCTCCTGTTTCCCGAAAGATACGCTGGCGCTGGTCAAGACCGCGCAGGACGCGGCAAGCCCCGTCCGGCTTATCGAAACGACGGTCTCGATAAACGATCAGCGCAAACGGGCGATGGCGCGCAAGGTGGTCGAGGCCTGTGGCGGCTCGGTTCGCGGTAAGACCATCGGTATCCTCGGCCTTACGTTCAAGCCGAACACCGACGATATGCGCGATGCCCCCTCGTTGGCCATCATTCAGGCACTCAAGGATGCCGGCGCTTCGATCAAGGCCTATGATCCCGTCGGTATGGAGCAGGCACGCAAGATAATCGAGGGCATTGAATTCGGGGAAAGCGCCTATGCAGTAGCCGAGGGCTCCCATGCGATCGTCATCGTCACCGAGTGGAATGCGTTTCGGTCGTTGGATCTCAAGCGGCTCTACGCACTTATGGCGACCCCGGTGATGGTTGACCTTCGAAACGTCTATCGCGGCGAGGACGTCGTGAAGGAAGGCATAACCTATTCCAGCGTTGGCCGAGAGCGGCATCCTGTCCAGTGAACGTCGGCGAGGGCCTCCTGGAGTTCGAATCGCCAGGGTTAAACGTCCTGCAGAGAACAATGGAAGCAGCCACAACGCAATTAGAAGAGACTTGGACTCAGTAGTCCCGCAAGAGAGCGCTTGACTTGAATATAGTTATGATGAATCGGCCAAGACAGCGGCACCTCGTGCACAGGGTCAGGTTTCAACTCCTGGGCGGCTTGGCCTTTGCAATCCTGCTTCCTGTGCTGGTCAGAATTTCATTTGATCCGTCAATTCTATATTATGCAAATCTGCAGATTACAATTTTTGCGGGTATTGTGGCGCATGCTATAGGTTATTTCGCCTTTCGGCGGATAGGTAATTTTCCGGGTATCGCGGCTTCGGGTTACATATTTCCGACATTTGCATTGTCTTACGGGTTTGTTTATTTGGCGATTTTCCTGCTTCGGATCGAGTATAGCGGGTTCCAAGCGGCCAGCAGCTTGACCTTGTCAATTCTCTGGTACTTTGTCTTGACCATCGTAAGCCGACGCCTTGATCCTTACAGTCTTGCCGTGGTTCCAGGCGGCGCCGTGGGTCGTCTCGCGGCGATAAAGGGGGTCAACTGGCATTGGCTTGTCTCTCCTGACATGATCATTGAGCGCGCCAACGGCGTTGTTGCCGACCTGCGTGCCGATTTGTCCGACGATTGGGAGCGCTACATCGCCGACCGGGCGCTTGCGGGAGTTCCGGTCTACCATGTCAAGCAGATCGGCGAGTCGCTGACCGGTCGCGTCGAGATCGAACATTTGTCCGAAAACACGTTGGGCTCGCTCAATCCCAATCAGGCCTATATCAAGATCAAGCAGGTGATCGACTGGGTGTGCGCGCTGTTGGCGCTGATCATGCTGACACCTCTCTTGTTATTGATTGCGCTGATGATCAGGCTGGAATCTCCTGGACCTGCCATATTTCGCCAGGAGCGCTTGGGCTTTGGCGGAAAATCATTCACGGTCTACAAGTTTCGGACAATGACCGTTAGCTCACCTGAGGCGGAAAACCTTCGCAGCCTCGCCGTCACAAGGCCGGGTGATAGCAGGGTTACCCGGATCGGCCGCTTCCTGCGGAGAAGCAGAATCGACGAACTGCCGCAGCTGATAAATATCGTTCGTTCGGAAATGAGCTGGATCGGGCCTCGCCCTGAGGCGACAGTGTTGTCTTCCCATTATTCGGTGGCGTTGCCGTTCTATCGCTACCGAAATATCGTTCGTCCTGGAATTTCCGGATGGGCTCAGGTAAATCAAGGATATGTGTCGGATGATGACGATGAAATCGAGAAGCTGCACTATGATTTCTATTACATCAAGAACTTCTCTCCATGGCTTGATTTCGTTATCGTGTTGAGAACGCTAAAGACTCTGCTAAGTGGATTCGGATCTCGATAGAGACCGGATTGAATTTCACGTTCATCAGAAATCATCTGTCGAATGCAACGCCAGGATAGTGCTGGTGAGTGTGTTCTGAAGCTGTCGAAGGATATCAAATGAGCCGAAAAACCGCGCTAATTACAGGCATCACCGGCCAGGATGGTGCATATCTTGCCGACCTCCTGCTTGCCAAAGGATACGCAGTCCACGGCATCAAGCGGCGTTCGTCGTCGTTCAATACCGGTCGTATCGATCACCTCTATCAAGATCCGCATGAATCCGGCGTCAATTTTTCACTTCACTATGGCGACATGACCGATGCGACGAACCTGATCCGCATAATCCAGGAAGTGCAGCCGGACGAGATCTATAACCTCGCGGCACAATCGCATGTCCAGGTGAGCTTCGAGACCGCGGAATATACAGCGAATGCCGACGCGATCGGTACATTGCGCCTTCTGGAAGCCATCCGGCTGCTTGGCTTGACGAAAAAGACGCGTTTCTATCAGGCATCGACTTCCGAGCTCTATGGCAAGGTGCAGGAGGTTCCACAGAAGGAGACGACGCCCTTTTATCCTCGCTCGCCCTATGCGGCCGCAAAGATCTATGGCTACTGGATTACGGTGAACTACCGCGAAGCCTATAGCATTCACGCTTCCAACGGAATTCTGTTCAACCATGAAAGCCCAATGCGGGGCGAGACATTCGTGACCCGCAAGATCACGCGAGCTGCCGCTGCCATCAGCCTCGGCCTTCAGGACAAGCTCTATCTCGGCAACGTTTCAGCCGAGCGCGATTGGGGGCATGCGCGCGACTATGTCGAAGGCATGTGGAGGATCCTCCAGCAGGAAACCCCGGACGACTATGTGCTGGCCACAGGGGTCAAGAGTTCCGTTCGAAAGTTTGTCGAACTCGCCTTCGCCGAGGTTGGGGTCCGCATTCAGTGGAACGGTTCGGGCGTCGCCGAAAAGGGCGTCGACACTAGGTCCGGCAAGATATTGGTCGAGGTCGATCCACGCTACTTCAGGCCGACCGAGGTCGACCTGCTGCTCGGTGATCCTTCGAAGGCGGAGCGGGTCCTCGGCTGGAAGGCGACGACGCCGCTTGATGAGATGGTGCGCGAGATGGTTCAGTCCGACCTCAAGGTGGTGGCGCGCGAATACGAGCATCGCCGGCTTGACGAAGAGCACAACCGCAAGGCGGCTCAGTAGCTGCGAAAAGTCCCGCGAACATGAAGATTTCGGTCCTAACCGTCTGCTGGAACTCGGCGGCAACAATCCGTCATACGCTCGACAGTTTCTTTGCCCAGGAACACCAGGACAAGGAACTGATCGTCATCGACGGAGCCTCGACCGACGAGACGCTCACGATTGTCCGCTCCTACGCCGCGCAAGGATTGCAGATCATCAGCGAGCCCGACCGCGGCATGTATGACGCATTGAACAAGGGGCTTGCACTTTGTACGGGAGAGGCAATCGGGGCTCTAAACGCTGACGATGCGTTTCATGACGCTTCAGTGCTCGGCAAGATCAGGGAGGCGCTTGCCGAAAGCGACATTGTCCACGGTCACCTCGACTTCGTCGACAATCACGAAAGCAAGCGGGTGGTCCGCCGCTGGCGGGCAGAGCCAAAGCCTCAAGATGGGTTCCGCTCCGGCTGGATGCCTGCCCACCCGACCTTCTACGTTCGGCGTGCCGTTGCGGAAAAGATCGGGCCGTTCGATCTGACGCTCAAAGTTTCCTCCGACTACGACTGGATGCTGAGGGCCGTCGAACTCCATGGATTCAGGATCACTACAATCGATCAGGTCCTCGTTGACATGATGACGGGAGGGGCCAGCACCAAGAGCTTCCGTTCCCATATCGGGCATAATCTGGAAGCGCTGCGCTCCCGACGCCGATGGCTCGGATCAGGTCCGGTCGATTACGCGCTTGTTGCAAAGCCGGCGCGGAAGTTGGGACAGTTTCTGCCGAAACAAACCCGCAAGTCGAAGGGATAGAGAGCTGGCGCTGGTCGATAACTGTGGCGTTGCATCGGACGCTGTGAAGCGGGACGCTGCGCCGTGAACTACAGCAAGCCGTTCGATGCAGACCCCGAAAGTGCAGCAGAGCCTCGTCGCCGAGATATGGGAACCATATATGTGAAATCGGGTTCGGGACACAGGCAGTCGTATGCTGATCTGTTGGGGCCGGCTTTGGGCCTGTCTCCTGCAATGGGGCCAATGTCACGGGCGCTCAAAAAAAGACTGCTAGCGGCTGATCGTCTCTTTTTTGCTACCCTTGACGATGACTTGGTTTCTTTTGTCTCGATAGCTCTCCGTCGGGCGGCTCTCGGAAGGGCGACTGTTGCATTGTTTTTAGGACCGCAGTCCTGCTTCGGACCCTTCAACCTCAAGCGGCTTCTCAAGAAAAGCATTTTTGTTTTTCTGAGGCGTGTGCCAAAGGTCACGGTCGCGAGTATCATACCTCTCAGTCTGGCTCCGGAATATGGCACCGTTGTGGATGTCGGGCTTCATGATCCGCAGTGGTGGGACATGCACGATGGTTACATCCTGAGGCAACCCGGCGATACGCCGGTGGCGACTGAAGTCCGCCACTTGGCTGGTGGTCGGCCGATTGTCTGCTGGCTTGGTGCTGCGTCGGTGCACAAAGGTTTTGCCTTCATGGTTGCAATTATCGAGGCCAACCCGGCTATCGCCAAACGGCTATGTTTCGTAACCGCTGGGACGGCGAACTCGGAGCAGGCATTGGTTTCCCGGTTTAAGTCGATGGGAGGAATTCATATTGACCGGCGGCTCACCGATGCCGAGTGGGAAAGCCTGTACGGTGTCGCCGACGCAGTGTGGGCCTGCTACGATCCAAGATACGACCAAGCGTCGGGCGTTTTTGGCCGGGCGCTGCAATTTGGCGTTCCCGCGATCGTGCGTCGTGGCTCCTTGATCCATACGGCAGCTCAAAAGTTCGGCGCTCCGGTCCATGCGATCGATTTTGGCGACTGTAACGGAGCTGCAACTGAGCTAAATAAGATCGCCAAGGCAGACCGGGGAACGGCGGCAACAGAAGAACGTGAGATTAGGATCCGGTCGTGGCGCAATGATTTCATCTCATCCACAATGCGCGCATTGGGAGGGTCAAAACATGCCGACGCCGAACTCTGCGAGGGGGCGGCGTGAACACGCCTGATACCCGATCTCACAACCCGGACCGGGACATTGTGGCTGCTCATACATGGTGAAGAAAGTATTGTATTTTCATCATGCGACCGCGCTGGGGGCGCGCCGAAGAGTTTGGCATTGTAGATAAAGTCGCTGGATCGCAAAGAATTCTCGCCAATAGTGGCGATGCCGGTTCGCCCCGGGAATTCCGGCGTCCGTCAATTAGTCGAAGGTGCCGGCGCCGAGGTAATCGAGGAAAGGGACATGCGAACTTTCCATGGATCGACAGTCGCGCCCTGCAGGGTTAGCGCCACCGCCACTCCGGGATGGCGACGGCATTGCAGGCGAGGTTGCTTAGTGAAGTCATTCAAATCGCCGGTTGCCTTGACAGGGGTGTACCCCGCACATGCCAGATCTCTGTCGGAGAGCGGCATGCGATTCAAAACAATCCATCCGGAATACTTAGGAAGACAGGCCGATGAGCGAATTTTCGGTTAGCGTCATTATTCCAACTTTTAAGCGGATTCCAATGCTTCGTAGAGCGTTGAGAGGCGTTTCGGAGCAATCCTCCAGACCTGATGAGGTGCTAGTGATTGTCTCCGATCCAGATGAGTATGATGAGATTTTTCGCCTCGATGAGGTCGCAAAAAACGATACCGTTCGTGTCATTTCCTGCTCCAAACGACTGAAAGGTGGTGAAGCAAGGAATATTGGCATTAAGCAGGCGTCCGGAGAAATTATCTTTTTTCTTGATGATGACGACCACTGGTTACCAAATAAGATCGAACGACATTTAGCTGCACACTCTGCCGATAGGGGTATCGGCGTAGTCTATTCGGGCGCGATCGTACGTCACGACAGCGGTAAAAGGAAAGATACTTTTGCCTTCGGCCGACCAGTACCGGAAAACGTCCTGACGGCAATGTCGGAAGGCTCTTTTGCCCCGTATACCGCAAGCGCTGTCTCTGCAAGAAAGGCTTGCCTGGACGCAGTGGATGGATTCGACCCGGATCTGTCCAGTTTTCAAGACTGGGATCTTTGGTTTCGGATGGCCATGAACGAAGTTAAGTTCTTTAGCGTTCGTGAACCTTTGAATATTTACACGGTCCATGGAGGGTATAGCGTCTCCAAGGATGTGGATACACGAATGCGTGGGTTGAGACAAGTTACTGAAAAGTACAGAGACAAAATTAACATAGAGAACTTCTATAGGAAGCACATCGCACTGATAGCATACAAGGAACTTTCAGATCTTGTGCGGAAGAAGAATCGATTTGACTTTGTTAAGTCATATCTTGACCATGTCAAGAACGGTAGAATTGACCCTCTGGGGGTGCTTTCAATGAGGATATTTGCCAAGCTCGTATTCTCTGCGTTTCGCGCTCAATACCTCCGGCCTCGCGACTAGCTGAGCTATGGCTAGCGAATGGGACCAGCGCCTGGGCAGAGAGTGCGAACGTTGACACTGATCCCTCCAGCCTCCGACGGGGCATTGTCCAGTCAGCATCTGACGCGCGATCTCGGGAGACGCACGGCATCTGGAGGGATCATAGCCCTCTGCGCCCAAGCTTTGATTCTTCTCACACAGTTCGGCTACATGGCGCTGATGGCGCGCTTACTCAAACCCGATGACTTCGGTCTGGTGGCCATGGCGGCGTCTGCTACTGCGTTTGTCGGAGTCTTCGCCGACTTGGGTCTGTCGATGGTGACCATCCAGCGCAAGGAGGTTGATCATGACACCGTCAGCGCCTTATTTTTCGTCAATCTTGGCGTCGGCTTCGCTCTCATGCCGCTGGCATGGCTGACGGCGCCGGTCGCAAGCTGGCTTTTCAATGATCCCCGCGTTTTTCACCTTATCCTGGTTCTGGCGATCGCCATCCCGATCACTGCGGCCGGTGCGCAGCACAAGGCGCTATTGATCCGCAACATGCGTTGGGTGTCTTTGCATGGTGTGAATCTTGGCAGTCTGTTGTGTGGATTTGCTGTTGGTATTGCAATGGCATGGGGCTGGGACTTCAAATACTGGTCGCTCGCCGCGGCAACGCTCACCACGGCTCTTGTTGGCACGGTTGGCCAGTGGATGCTGTCACCCTGGCGTCCGACCAAGGTCGCCAATTGGAAGAATGCACGATCGGCCATTAATTTTGGGATCAATTACAGCGGATCCCAGTTCACAAACTATATTAACCGCCAATCTGATAACGTGCTGATCGGCTGGAAATCCGGTCCCGGCGAACTCGGATTCTACACCCGCGCCTACTCACTGTTCATGTTGCCGATAACGCTCGTCAGCGGGCCAATCGGCTCGGTTATTATTCCGATGCTGAGCCGGCTTCAAACGCATCCCGACAAGTGGGCCAAAACCTATCTCAGTGCCATGCGACTTACACTCATGGTGAACACAATATTGTGTATTCTGATCACGGTCAATGCACAAGAAATCGTAACGCTTGTTTATGGAGAAAGCTGGTCCAAGTCTGGGGTTATTTTGATGATACTGTCGCTTTCTCTGATCACGAGTATTTCCGGTCAATTTGGTGGCTGGGCGCTGATCTCTCTCGGTCGAGCCCGCGAGCTATTCGTATTTTCTATTTTCTCATCGCTCATTCGCTTTGCGGCCTTCTTATTTGCGATTCAATGGGGAGCCTCCGGAGTTGCTCTTGGATGGTCTATCACGTCTTGGGTATTTACGCCAATGCTTTGGTTTTATGCAACTAGAAATACAGAGCTGAGATTTAGGGATCTTGTGAAAGCAGCGGCGCCCTTCTTCTTTGCTTACATTGTGGCCTTTTGTTTATTTCGTGTTGGGAATTTGGTCGGGATTTCATTTAAAGTTCTGCCTCTGCAGGCTGGAGGAAATCTTATGTTAAAGTCGACCATCGCGATACTAATCTATGCAATTTTTGTTGTTGCTCCGTATCGTTTCGCCGGTTCCATGTTAGGGGACATGCGGCTCTTTCTGGACAAAGATGTACACTCAGGGGGCCTAAAGCGTTGAAAATTGTCGTAGAAACCACGGTTGTTTTGAACGGCGGAGACGCCGCAATCCAAGTCGCGACAAAGCAGATTCTTACGGCCGCGTTGCGTGGCAGTGCTTTGTCCATCGTCGATATTCTCAAAAACAGATTTGCACGGATGGAGTCGCAGCTGGAGGCGGTGTCCTCATGATCGCGGTTGTTTCCCAGTTCTTCAATATCCCTTCTGAGACATTCATTCGAGATCATGTTCGCTATCTTTCGCCTGGCAAGACCGTGCTCATCTGCCAGAACCCTGATGGTGCCGATCAGTTCGGTTATCCGGTTCTTTCCGGGATTCCGGGGTCATCACCGTTTGGCCGATTACCCAGCCGCATTGCCAGTCGGGCGCACCTAGTCTGGCTTGCGTATATCCGTGAGGGAATGTCCAGGAGCGACGAGGACAGAGTTGTCGAATTTTTTAAGAGCCACAACGTGGACGCCGTCCTTGTCGAGTATCTGACGATGGGTGCACTGCTTGGTCGCGCTTGTCGCCGCGCCGGCGTGCGATTATACGCCCACGCCCATGGCGCGGATTCTACCGTGATGCCTAGGAAACATTTGTGGCGACGTCGCTACCGGCATCTCTTCGCCAGCGCCGACGGCATCATCACGCCATCGCGTTTCATCGCCGATCGTCTGATTCAAATCGGCTGTCCCCATGAGAAACTGCACGTCAGCCCATGCGGAATTTTGCCCGAGCGCTTCACACCATCGACGCGTGAAAGCGGTCGGCTCCTTGCGGTCGGGCGGTTTGTTGAAAAGAAATCACCGCACCTCGCCATCGAGGCGTTCGTCCGGATCGCTTCGAGGTTTCCCGAGGCACGGCTAGATTTGGTTGGGGATGGGCCTCTCATGGCGCGATGTAAGGCATTGGTGGGGCAGGAGAACCTGTCGGACCGTGTTATTTTTCACGGCTATCGAAGCACAGAGTTTGTTCAGGGCATGATGCAGAACTCTGCAATCTTCGTGCAGCATTCGGTAACGGCCCGAAATGGAGATATGGAAGGCCTGCCGGTATCGATCCTGGAGGCAATGGCGAGCGCACTTCCCGTTGTAGCGACACGTCACAGCGGCATTCCGGAGGCCGTTGTCGATGGTGAAACCGGCATACTTGTGGAAGAACACGATATCGAAAGCATGGCAGAGGCGATGGCTGGTCTCCTGGCAGAGCCTCACCGTGCTGCGAAGATGGGGGATGCCGGGCGGCAGCATGTGCTGGACCATTTCACGCAACGGCATACTCGCGATCGCCTTCGATATGCCATGGTGCTGCCGGCCATGGCGGAACCTCTCGACTTCGCTGAGGACCGGGTTCAATGAAGAATGCCGACCAGTGGACGCTCGCTAAGTTCGAACGGACGAGTAAGGATAACGGACGAGTAAGGATGTTTGGCACTCGAGCCGCGAGGAGGTATCGGCGAGCATGCCGATGGGGCATCTTCTAGTAGCTGAAAAAGTGTCAGCCCACCGTCTTCGGGGGGCTAAAAATTCCCGACCGCCGAATACTGTGCCTCCAACCAGTGTCGTCGATAGCTGTCGGGCTCGATTTCATCAGCCGCGCAGAAAAAAGACGCAAACGCTCCGTTTAATTCTTGACCGGCATTCAGAGATCGAGTTGCCGAGGCGCCAATTTCATTGGTTGCCGCTAGATGGACTAGTCTCATGACCCAGAGAGCCAACACTCGCTACGACGCATCCGCCGATTTCGATCGAGTTGGCCGCAGATTTGCGCCTTTGAGAAATTATGTTGACCGGCGCATTTTGTTCTCGCCTGCGACGGCCTTCGCTCTTGCGATTTGTGGGATATATGCTTTTTCCGGTTTGGTAAACAAGTTTGACCCGGAAGGCAGTACCGCGTCGATCTTGGTAAGAGTAGCCATTGTTCTGGTAACCGGAGCCTCATTTGCACTTCTGCCGGCAAAGTTGAGGTCCTCAACGGCAGCTCTTCTTCCGATGAAGATCTTTTTCGTATTCTACTTATGTAGACTCATAGAGAATGTTTACATCTCTTCGATAGACATATCGCCGGGTCCCGGGATGATTTTTAGCGTTTTCCTGGTAACCACTGTCGGCGTTACACTTATTATCGCATCGATGGACATGGCGATAAGAAATACAGACCTTATTTTCGTGATGAATATTCTTTGCGTTATATTTTTAGTCGGGCTTTACCTGAACCGGGATATGCTGTTTGCAAGCCAGGGCGAAAGGATGTCTCTCGATAAAATAAACCCGATCGCGATGGGGCATACGGCTTTTGCTTTTTTGATATATTTTTTCCTTGTCGTGGGAAAAACAAAAAAACTGACAATCCAGTCGATAATACTCGGTCCTTTGCTATTGTTGGTCGTTGTGTTTTCCAAGTCGCGTGGTGCATATATTGCTGGCGCGGGGTCTCTAGCGGTCTACATACTGTTGCTTAAAGGCTCAAAAAGAGTGTTCGCCATATTGGGAGCACTGGTGGTTGCGATGATAATTGTGGCGAGCAGCGGTGTGGAACTAATTGATGTTGTCATTACGAGGCTTCAGACGATCAATGTGGATGCCGATCAATCCACAATGATACGCAGCCAACTATACGCTGGAGCATGGAGGCAGTTTCAAGAAGACCCTTTGTTTGGACGTTACGTTGTCGAGATGCAGTTCAATTATTATCCTCATAACATTTACCTTGAATCCCTTATGTCGGTGGGGGCGTTTGGATCATTGCCGTTCGCAGCTCACATAATTTTGGCACTCAGATCGACGGTCGGAATTATTCGGTCCGGCAAATTCCCGCTTGCTGCAGTGCTGGCTGCCGTCATATTCATCAGGGAAGCGATCGCCGGCGTTGCAAGCGGCAGCCTATGGGGAAATTCAGTCTTCTGGGTCACCTCCGCTCTGACAATATCGTTTTGGTATGGATATCAGGGATTTCTCGCCAAAACCCGTAATGCGGAGATTCGGGCTTACTAGGGTCGAGTGTCCCCCCGCGACCGGTATACTGGCAGTGGATCCTAAAGCCCAATGTTCCATGGGCACTAGCGTTAGACTCGTGCTCCAGATGATCGACCTCCGCCCCGATTGGCTGCAAGCACTCGCGTTCGGCGCCCGCAGGCCGCCACCTAGTCGCTGATGGCGCATCGTTATCAGCGCTCCACAACTCCGAGACCAAACTCCACAGGAACCAGCCATGCGTATTTTTCAAAATTCCGGGATCTCGCCAACCTATCGGGCCAGGCTCACTGGCCTTGTGGCGGGAGTTCGGGGATTCGAGCCGCAGAGAGAAGTGTTTTTGAAAGACCGCTACGGGGCATCGCATATCCTGTTGCCGGCACTCGCCGGCAGCCCTGAAGCCTTTTTCACGAACGGAGACGACGAATCGCTGCAGCGTGCATGGGCGCTCGAAAACGGGTTGCGCGAGGACGCTTCGCTGGCCGATATCCTTCTTGCCCAGATCGAGAATCACAAGACCGATGTCTTCTATAATCTTGATCCATTTCGTTACGATGCCTCTTTCGTGCGCCGGCTGCCGGGGCATGTGAAGCGAAAGATTGCCTGGCGCGCTGCACCCGGCAGGATTGATTTTTCGGGGTATGATCTCGTCGTTTGCAATTTCCCGTCGATGCGAAAGCTTTGGGAAGAACAGGGCGCCAGAACCGATCACTTTTTTCCCGCTCACGATCCGGAGCTCGATAGCGTGGCCGCAAATCGGAGCAGGGATGTCGATGTCCTTTTCTTCGGCGGCTATAGTCGTCATCACCAGCGCCGCAGGCAGATTTTGGAAGCGGTCGCAAGTCTATCCAGCCGCCGCCGCGTCGTCTTCCATCTCGATCTCTCGCGCTATACGCCGCTCGCCGAAACGCCGCTTGGCTGGTTCGGTCCCCTGCGTGCGGTGCGCCGCCCGCGCACAATCCGCAGTGTCAGCGCGCCACCGGTATTCGGTCGCGCCATGTATGCCGAACTCGGAAGAGCCAAGATCGTAGTCAACGCCTCAATCGACATGGCGGGTCCGGACCGAGGTAACATGCGCTGTTTCGAGACGATGGGCGCTGGCGCTTTGCTGGTGTCCGACTCCGGCAACTATCCCGCACCGATGCGCGACGGGGAAACCATGGTGGTCTACGAGCACCCGCAGGACACAGTGAAAACAATCGAACGTCGGCTGGACGACGCAAGCTGGGACAGCATCGGTTGGGCCGGCAATCGCGCGATCCGTGAGGAATACAGCAAGAAACGCCAGTTTGAGCGGTTTCTCGAATTAGTATAACGAACTATCAGACCGGGCTTTCTGTCCGATCGAATGCGCTCATCGAGCTTTGTAGCCATACAAGTCTGATTTAAGGTATCTTACCTTCTTCTCGAAGGAATTTCAGCGTGGCCTGCCACCATTCCTCTTTTTCGTCCCATTTTGCAGGTCCATCGCGTGGACCGCCACGCATCGAGCCCCAGACCACGATGCCGTCCGCCAATCTCCTGCAAGTGGCTAGCTGGAGATACCAGAAATCGCCCGGCAGAAAGGCGAGCGTCTTGTGAAACTGCGGCCAAAGGAAGCAGTACACCGGCTTTCCCTGTGAGATTCTTCGTGCTTCCTCGATGTTGGATTGGGCATAGGCCCCCCACGCGTCCTTGTCGCCGTAAAATGTATAGAGGGAGGGGAAGAGCGCATCGACATAAGGGACGAGAGAGGACGCAACAACGGTGTTTTGCTGTTGCCAGTCGTCCAGCGCCGCAGGCCCATTGTGGCCGATCGCTCTCCAATGATCCCGGATCGGCAAAACACTATAGAGCCCAATCTTGACGTTCGGGTCCGCTTTTTTGAACGCGCCGAGCGTCTTCTGGTATTTCGCGAGGGACGATGCCTGATCTGGACCTTCCAACGGCCAGCTTTCGATGTCGATATTGAGGTATTCATTGCTCCTCGGCAAAGCCAGCGCTCGCCGGACCTGGCCGGCATCAGGAACATCCGGTCCGAGAACATGAGGGTCGGCAATTGTAAGGTGTTCGAAACCAAACGCCTGGAAATCAGGCCCGCCGATGAACCGTATAGCCTCGAAAAGCCTGAACGGAGCGCGCGTCTGCGACGTCGCAGGCACTACGCCAGCCAAAAGGCACATCACACAAAATACTGTCTGGAAAAACATGACGTTCGATATCCGGCGTCGCCAATTGGCGAATTTTTGCGCGGCCGAAATTTGCACGATTTGAATTCCTTATAAGCTGAACTTGACGAGTCGAGAAACGGTAGCGTAGCTGGGAGCTTCGGACAACGTCCTGACGGAAGCGTGATCGACGCGCAGCTGCAAGGTGATAGAGGCGGGGCCGTGCTTCTTGCGGAAGTCGGGTCATCCCTCTGGAAAAATGGACCGGCGAAGCATGAAAGCCTATGACCAAAGGCGCTGTCGGGCTCGTCAAGCTGCCTTGCGACGCCTGGTGTGGGCGAATCCGACAAATCTGACGGGGAGATCGAGATCGTCTTGACCAAGAATCCAGCCTACGCAATTGTTGCTGGAAATCCCGCCCAGGAGAGCCGGCAGACGGGTTTTCCTCATGCCTGAAACGGTCATGACCTGGGAAGACGCCGTTCGCTGGTGCATGAGCGAGCCGTCGATGAAAGAACTCGCACGCGCCGCTTATTTCGATGATCCGGTCGTCGCTGCGCGGCGTTATCACGAAAGTGCGGAGTTTCAGGCGATTCGCAGCATGATCCCGCGCAAGGCGGGCCGAGCTCTCGATCTCGGCGCTGGCAACGGCATCCTCTCTTATGCCCTGGCGCGCGAGGGCTGGTCGGTAACCGCCGTCGAGCCCGATCCCAGCGCGCTTGTCGGTGCCGCTGCAATCCGGACGCTTGCCGAAAAGACGGGCACGCACATCGATGTGCTCGAAGCGTTCGGCGAGGCTATCCCATTGAGCGCCGCGGGCTATGATCTGGTCGTTGCAAGGCAAGTGCTGCATCATGCGCATGACCTTCCAGCGTTCTGCCGCGAAGTTGCTCGTCTCTCCCGCGAAGGCGCGAGGTTCCTGTCCTTGCGCGACCATGTGATATCCGGGCCGAAACAGCTGGAACCGTTTCTGCGCACCCATCCGCTTCATCATCTCTACGGCGGAGAGAATGCTTTCACGCTCGCGGCTTACCGCGCCGCATTGCAGGGGGCAGGGCTGACGATCGACCGCGAAATGAATTCTTTCCAATCGGTTGTGAATTATGATCCGATGACAACATCCGAAATTCGCGAGAGGCTCGCCGGAGTCTTCGGCCCGCTGTCGGGGCTCGTCCGCCTGGCCTTGTCCCCTCTGCCCTTCGGTGCCGTTGCCGGAGTAGCAGCCCTGCTTGACCGCCGGCCCGGGCGCCTGGTGTCGTTCCTTTGCCATAAGCAAGGGAAGGGCTGATTTGGTGGTGCAGCTGAAAGAGGCAAAGCCTGTTTGGGTGACTGGAGCCGGCGGCTTCATTGGCCTGCACCTGTCACGATTTCTTGCCCAGGAAGGCCATCATGTCCTCGGCTTCGGCCGAAGCGAAGCGCCTGGGTTCGCGGCGGCCACTGCCGGCGTATTCTTTTCGGGCGGCGTGACTGCAGAAACGATGAATGCGGCCTCGGCCCGATACGGCCGTCCGGCGGCTGTATATCATCTGGCAGGCGGCTCTACGGTCGGCCAGTCGATTGCTGATCCGCTGAAGGATTTTGAACAAAGCGTCGTGTCCGCGGCTTGCGTCCTCGATTTCCTGCGTCGTCACGCATCCGATGCCCGCGTCGTTCTGGCATCCTCCGCTGCCGTTTATGGCGGCGGCCATTTCGGCCCGATCAGGGTCGATGCCGCACTCGATCCATACTCACCCTATGGCCATCACAAGCGCATGGTGGAGGAACTGGGCCGATCATTTAGTACCGCATACGGTCAGCGGATCTCGGTGGCCCGGCTTTTCTCCGTCTATGGCGAGGGACTGCGCAAGCAGCTGCTCTGGGACCTCTGCGGCAGGCTCGCGGCAGGCGAAACCGACATTGTGCTTGGTGGTACTGGCGCGGAAATGCGGGACTGGCACCATGTCTCGGATGTCGTGCGATTGATCCATCGCGTCTTGCCTGCCGATGCAGCGCGCTTCGCGGTCTATAATGTCGGCGCCGGCGCCGCTGCGTCCGTCAGGACAATTGCCGGTATGGTTTTGGAAGCCTGGGGAGGCAAGCATCGCCTCTCGTTTTCAGGAGAGTCCCGGCGAGGCGATCCTGTCAACCTGATCTCCGATCCATCCGGCGTCCCGGAAGGGTTTCGGTTGCAGGTGCTGCCCAGCAAGGGCATTGCGGGATATGTCGATTGGTACCGCGCCGAGATTCTCGGCGAGCGGGTCGGCGATTTGCGACGCTTCGCGCTTTGATCACCATCGGCTTCACGCTCATTGGCCGCGGAACCTGGTCCGGTGGCGAGTCCTATCTGCGCAACATGTTAGGCGTCATCGCCTCCGAGTTGGGCGGCAAGGTTCAGGCGAAGCTGTTTCTGACGCCCGAGCAGCATGCGGGCGTTGGCGCATCCTTTGATCACCTGTTGGCCGCGCCGGCTATTGTCGACAACCGGGTCACGGGCGCCGGGCTCGGCAAGCGAGGGCTGACCGCGCTCGCTGGTGGAAGTGACCGCGCTTTTGCCGATCTGGTCGCCAAGCACGCTGTCGATGTTGTGTTTGAAGTCGCTCAGTGGTTCGGCAACCGATTTCCGCTGCCGGTGATTTCCTGGATTCCGGACTTCCAGCACCGTCGCCTGCCGCACCTCTTTCCGCGCAGCGCCTGGTGGCGCAGAGATCTTGGTTTCCGCCTGCAGACGTCCGGCAATCGCACCATAATGCTCTCGAGCAAGGATGCGCTCGCCGACTGTGAAACATTCTATCCGGCCTCGCGCTGCAAGACCGCCGTCGTGCGCTTCGCCATCGATCTCGATCCAGGCGCCGTCATGGCGCGCACCGAAGCAGCACGCCTGGCGCACGAGCTGCCCGAGCGCTTCTTTTTCCTGCCCAACCAGTTTTGGATCCACAAGAATCACGGACTGGTCGTCGAGGCGTTGAGGCATATACACCGGCTTGGGGCGTTGGGCTCATTGCCGCCGATAATCCTCACGGGGCGCACGACCGACCCGCGCGACCCGACATTGTTCAAGCGTCTGATAGGCCTTGCGCAAACGTATCGGGTTGAGAGCCATTTTCGACACCTCGGATTGATTCCCTATGACGATGTCGTTGCCCTGATAGGTGCAACGGACTGTCTGATAAACCCGTCCCATTTCGAGGGGTGGTCGACCACCGTTGAAGAGGCGAAATCGCTGGGCGCGCCCATGTTGCTGTCCGACATCCGGCTGCATCGCGAGCAGGCTCCGGACGCGCTCTTCTTCCCACCTGACGACGCGGAAGCCCTGGCGCTGCGTCTGCTCGAAATCGGGCAGCGCCCACGCTTTGTCCGCGACAGCATCGCCGTGTTGCAAGGCCGGCAACAGGTCCGCCGACGGGACTATGCGGCAGCACTCCTTGCCTTGTTTGAGAAGACCAACACTGCCGCGCATTGATTATTGAATGGGGAGTAGGGCTTTTGTCGATGGGGAAGGTAACAGTACTTGCGTTCATAGCGCTGGCGTTTGTGGGCGGCTTTCTTTTCATCATCGTCAACAAGGGAACGAGTAGGTACGCGCCGGCGCCGAAGCCGGTGGCAGTTCTCACACCCTTCGATGGCAAGCTTACTGTCCAATCGATTGACGATCTGCGCGTCGCCGGCCGCAAGATCGTGCTGTGCGGCGTCGCATTTACCAGGCCCCAATCCATGCGCGCCATGGTCACCGAAGCCGCGCGCCGGGACTATCAAGGGCTCGCCTTGACGTGCAAGCCCGTCGGCACGGGGACCCCGTGCGACGGCAACGTCGCGCCAAAATTCGGTGACGCCGTCGTTGTGCAATGCCTCACCTCTGGCGGCACGGATCTGGCTGCAAAGCTCGTCGAGGCCGGCATCCTGTGCGGGCAGCCCGCGCAGGCGGGCTCGACCTACAAGTCTTGCGTGCCAGGCTCGTAGCTCCTGCCTCGAACGCAAAAAGGCCGGCTGGATAATATCAGGCCATGGTCGACTGCAAGACCCTGCGCAAAGCGTTGGAACGATGGCGATGTCAGCGGGCCACAATGAACGGCAGATCTGCCCCTGGCAACGCGCTTTATTGCGGCCGGCTATAAAGATGATACATTTCGACACCCTAATGGTGTGTTCAATCAACCACACCGAAACCAAAAATTATCTCGCATCTGCGAAACGGGTTGGAATTGGCGCAAAAAGCTGTTACGCGCCTTTCAGTACCTTAATGGTGGGGTGGGCCTCAGGTAACGTGGGACGGAAGGATTGATGCGGATGAACCTAGTTGTGAAAAGTGCGTTGGCCGGATTTGTTGTGTTGGCCGGCTTCGCCCCGGTATCGTCTTTCGCGCAGGATGGGTCGTGCACCTGTGCAACTGCCTATACGGGCGTAAATCCGATCGGATCGATCGGGAACCTCAATGGCGATGTGATGATCTCGCAGGTGGCTGGCTATGGCCCGGCACAAGCGGGGGGCGCGCTGGATTTCGGCAGCCGCGTCGTAGTTGGCGGCAAGGGGTCGGCTTCCGTTAATGTTGGCAGCTGCAATTTGAGCGTGCCGGCCAATTCCACCCTTGATATCTCCCGCGTCGAGAACAAGATTTGCCTCAATGTTCTCGGTTCTGAGCATACCGCCCAGACGGGCAATTCGACGGGTGCTTCCAATAACAATACGCCGCTCTTCATCTTTGGCGGCCTGGCTCTTGGGGCCGGTATTCTGGCCGCGACGGCGGACAAAGATCACGGCCACGCCGTTAGCGACTAAGTTGATCGTAAATAGGGCAATGGCAGCAGAGGCGCATGGCGCTTCTGCTGCGTGTCTATTGTTGGCGACAGAACGGCCTTGGCGGTATGCTGGTGTCGTACCGGGTATCAGTCGGATCGCTTAAGCCAAGGTGACATGCGGATGTCTGAGGCTAGCGAACACGCCGGGATGAAGGGCGAAGTGCCGGTCTATCCAGGCATTATGACCGAATCGCAATCATTCGCTTCGCTGCTGCGTGTTGGTGCAAGTCTCGGATACGACGTCCGGCAAGCGCGACGATCAAAGTCAATCCTGTGGAGGGCGGCATGTGTGTAGCGCTCGATACATCAGGCGCAGCTATTGCCGCCAATGCGGCGCTGATCATCGGCCTGCATGATGACGACAACTCTGTCCGCCAATAGCCGGGACCTGGCATCCATCGTATCGCATGAACTTGACAAATGCGTCATTCGCTGTCCTGCGGGTGACGTATTTATATTTTTTGGGGATGACCTCCCTACGTTGCTTCGTTGCAGTCACAAACGCCCATGATCGATTTGCATTCCCATATCTTGCCCGGCCTCGACGATGGCTCGCCCAGTCTCGCTGAATCGCTTGAAATGGCCCGGCTGGCGGTGGCCGACGGAACGACCCACATGGCGTGCACGCCGCACGTGACGCCCGGCGTATACGAAAACGGAACATCGAACATCGTCCGGGCGGTTCAAGAGCTGCACCAGGCGCTGCGCCGCGCCGCCATACCACTTGCTCTCTACGTCGGCGCCGATGTTCACATAGCGCCCGATCTTCCGGACCAATTGGCGGCCGGCAGTGTGCCGACTTTAAACAGGTCCCGCTATTTTCTGTTCGAACCGCCGCATCATGTTCTACCTCCACGAATGGAGGATCTTGTTCTACGCCTCATAAACGCGGGTTTCATCCCGATTCTTACTCATCCTGAGCGTTTGACCTGGATCAAAACGAATTACGACGTTATCGAGAGGCTGAATGCAGTGGGCTGCCTGATCCAGCTTACTGCCGACTCGATTGTTGGTGCTTTTGGGCGCACGGCGCTTTATTATTCGGAAAGGCTGATTGACGAGGGCAGGGTGGATATTATTGCATCGGACACTCATAGCGCTACGCGCCGGCGTCCTGGGCTTTCGCAGGCGGTCGCTGCGGCTGCCAAGCGATGTGGCGAAGACGAGGCCCGCAACATGGTGTTGAAACGTCCAGGCGAAATATTGGCGAACCGGCCTCTTGAGCCGGTCGGAAAAGCACGCCCGCAAAAACCAAACGCCGGCAACGCCGGCCGTTTTGGAGGGTTTGGCCGCTTGTTCAAAGGCGGAGTAGCGTGATGGACATTTTTCGGTTCGCAAAAATCCACAGGAGCAGGCTATTCGTCTTGCTCGCTTCACTCGCAATGTCGGCATGCACGAGCACCTCGTCGACGACACCTTCTTCATCGAGTTCGGTCGATGCGCTGCAATTGACGTCATCGTCGACGCCGCTTTCGGGCGGCGGCGCTCTGCAAGTGGTAAAAGACCTGCCCGCGCCGGCAAACACCCAGAACGGTAGCGAGCAGCCATTGTCTCCGAACGATGTGCTCGAGGTGAATGTGTTCCAGGTCGACAATTTGAACAGAACAGTTCAAGTCGATGCCAGCGGGCAGATTTCGCTTCCGCTTATCGGAACGATTACCGCAGCGGGAAAAACCGTGCGTCAGTTGGAGCAGGAAGTCGAAACCGCCTACGGCGCCAAATACCTGCAGTCGCCTGACGTGACGATTTTCGTCAAGGAATCGATTGGACAGCGCATAACCGTCGATGGCGAAGTCAACAAGGCTGGCATTTATCCGGTGTCCAGCAATTCTTCTCTTATTGATGCGATCGCCCTTGCAGGAGGGTTCAATAACATTGGGGATGCAAAAAAAGTCTTTGTCTATCGCAATATCGGTCCAAACACATTGGTAGCTAATTACAATGTGGAGCAGATTCGTGGTGGCAAGAGCCGGAATCCACGCATCTACGGTGGCGACAAAATTGTGGTCTTCGCATCGAAATCGAAAATTGCGATGGCCAACCTCAAGGACGCCCTCGGTGTCGCCTCAAGTGCAGCTCGAATTGCGGTGATCCCGGGACTATAGATAGCGGCAGGTCGGAATTGTCGGAATACAGAGAAACCTAGGATTACCTCGCACCATGCTCGATCGTAACAGACAGCATCAAATTGCAGGCCCAGGACACGGCCAGGCTTTGTCCGCCGACCTGTATTATGACGGTGCGCAAAATTATAGCCCGTATGGCCGCGACCATTCCGAGCAGGACGAGGGCTTCAATCCGCTAAAGCTGCTCTTTTACGTTGTTCAGTACCGGTGGCTGATCGTCATGGTGGCGGCAGCCGGGCTTGTCGCCGGCGTCATCGTTACCATGATGCAGACGCCAAAATATCAGGCGACCACGCAATTGGAGGTGCTTGTTCCATCGGCCAAGGTCTTCCAGGACATCGAGGTGGTTTCTGAAAATGCCGACGTCCGGGCCTTCCTCACCGCCCGTGAAAAGCTCAAAAGCCGCGCATTGGCTCAGCGCGTTGTGTTCCAATTGGGTCTTAGTGAAAAACCGGATTTCCTGTTTCCCACGCCGGCCTTTTCCCTCGGCAACATCTTTTATCGTGCGTTCGGAATTTCAAAATCGCCTTCCATTGAAGAGAAAACTCCAGAGCAACGCGAAGCAATTGCGATCGGGCGTATTCTAAGTGATCTCACCGTCAACCTCGTTCCCAACACGAGCCTGCTATCGATCACGTTTGTCGATCAGAAGCCGAAATATGCGAGCGACGTGGCCAATCAGGTCGCCCAAAGCTTTATTGACCAACGTCTCGACCAGACCAGCGAAACATCCGACCTGGCACGGCAGTTCATCCAGGAACAGGTTCTGCAGGTGAAGCAAAAGCTCCAGGAATCCGAAGAGGAACTGGTCGCTTATGCCAAGGATGCAGGCATCACGATAACCGGCGACGACAAATCGCTGATAGGGTCAAATATCGAAGCCCTGAACACTGCCCTTGCAACAGCGATTCAAGATCGACTCGATGCCGGACGAGTGGTGGACCAGATAGACAAAGGCCGCGGATCAAGCCTCAGCCCCGTCCTGGAAAGCAAAGGTCTGCAAGCGCTCAGCGATAAACTGGCGGATCTAACCAGTCAATACCAGCAGAAATTGGGGATTCTGAAGCCTGGTTTTCCCGAAATGCAGCAGCTTCAGTCCCAGATCAAGGAGCTGCAACGTCTCTATAACAACGGCGTGCTTGCTATAACGGATTCACTGCGGCTGAAATATCAGGAGGCGCAGAACAAGGAGGCCGATCTCAAGGCCAAACTTGCTGAGATGGAAAAGCAGCAGGTCGTCTTCAACGACAAGAACATCAAATATACTATCCTCAAGCGGGAAGTGGATTCGAACCGGTCGCAATACGACAGCCTTATCGCCAAGCTGAACGAGGTTGGTGTCAGCTCCGAACTCAAGACGCAAAGCGCCGCAATCGTAGATTTTGCCACGCAGCCGAGAAGCCCATATTCGCCGCGCCTTAGCATCAATCTCGCGATCGCTCTGGCTCTTTTCCTGGCTCTGAGCGCCTCGGTCATTTATGTTATCGAACTGTTGAACAACACCTTCACCAACCCTGAACAGGTCGAAAAAGAATTGGGACTGGCGATGCTCGGCATCTTGCCGCTCGTCGAGGACCGGGAACTCATGGCCAGTATCGCCGATCAGAAGTCCGGCCTGTCGGAGGCCTACCGCTCGCTTCGAACGTCATTGCAATTCTCCGGTGCGGAAGGCGCGCCACGATCGCTGGTTGTCACCAGTTCGGAGCCCTCGGAAGGCAAGTCGACGACATCGTTCAAGCTCGGGCAGGACTTTGCGGCACTCGGTGCGAGAGTTCTCATTGTCGACGGCGATCTTCGGAAGCCGAACCTTCATCGGCTGTTTGGTCTCGACAACACGATCGGGCTCAGCAATCTGCTGACAAACACCGTTCGCAAGGAGGATCTCGCTAGCATTTTCAGGGCGACGAAATACCCCAACGTGACCGTTCTAACCTCTGGGACGATCCCACCGAATCCCGCGGATCTGCTCTCGTCGCCGAAGATGGCTCTGATTGTCACCAATCTCGGCAAGCGCTTCGATGTTGTCATCATCGACGCTCCGCCGATCGTCGGTCTTTCGGATGCTCCTATTCTCAGCCGGCTCGCTGAGGGCACATTGATGGTCATCTCTACAAATCAGGTGACGCGTAAGTCGGCCAAGACCGCGTTGAAGCGCCTGCGAGCGGCTGGCGCGAACGTAGTCGGAGCCGCCATGTCAAAGTTTGCGGTGAACAAGTTCGATTACAACTACGCCTACAAATATATGAATTATCAGTATTACAACTACGGCACGGACACGAGTACTCCGAAGATTGAGGGCAAAGTCGATGATGGAGCAAGCCAGCCCGCTTATGCAAAGTCTCCGACATTCAGTCGTCTGGTTCGTCGCGTCCGTTCTAGTGTTGGTGGCTTCCTCGATCGGGCTAAGTCGATTTCTTGAAACAGAAACACCGGCTGCTTCTCTTGCATTGGATCCGTTCAATGGCGACGCATTGATAGCTGAAATCACCGGCGACCTGAACGACACGAACAATGCTCCTGATCTTGATGCATTGCTTGCCAGGGCCAGGGGCGCGCTCGCCTTCGATCTGGCGGATGCGCGTCTCTATAGCCTGATCGGCGAGATCAAATACCGGCAGGGCGAAAAGGACGAAGCCTACCAGCTCTTCGATCAAGCCCGAAAATTGTCCAAAACAGAGATCCATGCGCTGCAGAGATCCATAGGCCGCAAGATCGAAACAGGTGATTTGCCGAAGGCGGTTGGCGAGATCGACGTATTGCTGCGGCGATGGCCAGACCAATTTCCGGCAGTCGCCGACGGCCTGCCGACAATTCTCTCGAATCCTGATGGGTACCAAGCCGTGCTGACGGCCATCAGGGCGCAGGCGCCCTGGAGAGTCAGTCTGATCTACGCTCTTAGCAAAACTCCCGAGGGGATCGATTTCGCAAATCGTCTGCTGCTCGATTTGACCGGATCAAGCGCACCACCGAATTCGGGCGAACTGACTGCCGTGATCAGCGGCTATTTGCGTCAGAAGGAATATGGACCGGCCTATCGGCTGTTTCTTTTCAGCCTGTCCAATGAAGAGCGGAAGCTGGGCGGATATATTTTCAACGGCATGTTCGAGCCGGGCTCGGGCGGCAAACCTTTCGATTGGCAGGTCCGCGATAAATCGGGCTTGGAAATTGCGTTTGCAACATCCCAGGATGCGGTAGAGGGCGAGGGTGGGGCGACGATCCGGTTCTTGAACACCCCGGTCAAGAACACAGCTCTTCAGCAGTTCATTTCGCTGCCTGCAGGCTCCTACAAGATTTCCTTGGTTGCCTCTGCACGAAACCTGAAGCTTCCAAAGGAATTGTTCTGGTCGATCAGATGCGCGGGGCCAGCCGGCGAAATTGCACGGTTCAACGTTCCCGAGGGCACATATAACCGACAAAATCTGAGCCAGGATTTCTCGGTTGGACCGGCTGACTGCCCCATGCAACTGTTGACGCTGCAGACCGCCGCCATTGCCGAGAGCTGGCGATTTCGATATGTCGGCACCTTGGTGATGCACAAATTGAGCATTGAGAGACTTCCATCTTGAACGACCGACCGTCGGAATGGGATAAATATCTTCTCGGCTCGGTCCTGTTTGTATCGCTGCTGATCGGTGGTGGTACTGCGAGCGGCCTTTACACGGACACTCTGATCGAGGTCGCGGCAATTGTCTCGGCGGCGATCGTCTTCACCCAAACCTTTGGCCAAAGAAGCCCCCGTTCGGCTCTGTGGCTGCTGATCTTTGCCGTGGCGTTGGCGGTTTTGCAAATCGTCCCACTGCCGGCGGCCATGTTCAACGGGTTGCGGCCGGAACTGCTGCTCGGAGATCCCTGGGTTGGAGAAAGCCGATTTCGCTTCATCAGTGTTGGGGTCGGCCGCACGGTCGAATGTTTGCTTTATCTTTTGGCCGCAGCCGCATTTTTTTTGGCCGTATTGCGTCTGCGTGCCGAGCAGGTCAGCGCGCTTCTTCCGTTTTTCTTCATGGGTGTTATCTGCAATGGTTTGGCGGGAGCGATTCAATATTCGCTCTCTGACGATATCGCTATTGTGGGGTTGTTTCCTTTTACGATCAATGCCGGGCTTTTTGCCAATGTGAATCATTTTTCGGCTTTGCTTTTTGTGTCTATTCCCTTCGTCGTCTATTACGGTCTGTTCCGCGGACATCTCTTGTCCGGATTCTTCGGCCTGATCGCGCTTTTGCTGCTTCTTTTGGCCGCCGGTTCCCGCGCCGGTGTTCTGATTGGGTTGGCGATCACCGTATTATCCGTGATCTTTCTCTCAGCCCGTTCGAGGGTGAGTGGATTCAGCGTTCTCCTGATTTTTATCGGGCTTTCGGTCTACACGATGAGCGCCTGGACCAAGCTGGATGCACAGGCGCTCGATCCGGCTTTCGGGCGAGGAGAATTCGCCCGAACCACAATCGAGGGGATCAAGGACAATTGGGCGACAGGTGTCGGATTTGGGAATTTTCAAAACGCCTATCAAATTTATGAAAGGGAGGGCATGATTTTCAAGCAATACGTGAATCATGCCCACAATGAATACCTTGAAATAGCCTTCGAAGGTGGCGTTCCGGCTATCCTGCTGATGGTAGGTTATTTCGTGTTGCTTTTCGCGGCATTGGTTAGAATTCGCCGAGATCCGCTCCAGAAAGCAGCGTTCCTCTCCGTTTCTTTTCTTCTTATTCATTCGCTGGTCGATTATCCGCTGCGAACCGCGGCATTGGCGATAACCTTTGCCTATATGAACGCCATCATCTTCCATAAAGGGTTTGCGGAACGCTTGACCCGCAAGACTGAGATGATCGAGATCGATCACAACGGCGACAAGCTACTTGTCCCCATCGGAACTTCGTCCTAGCCACCTCGTCGCCACGACTGGCACCGCCAGAATGAGGCGGGACGACTCTCAGTTGCCGCTTGGACGCATGGCGGGTGTTCTCTGAATGCACTCTGACCGCCAGCTCGGGCTCTCCCTTCCCAAGCCCAGGGCATATTTTCCCGCCCCTTCCGCGCGCCCCGGCTCGCTGAGCAGGAATTTCCCGATTTTGCCGGCTGTATGGAAAATTCATTCCCGAACCATTCGGCCGCAGGCTTGTCTTGCATTGTTCTGGGCAGGAACGATCTGCTAGAACGCCCCACGAGAATAGATAGTCCAGAAGTGCAGCTTGAACCGGGCGGCTGAGGAGTGCGCCCGTTGATGATACAGGCCCTTCTGTGGATGGCACGAAAGAACGATTACAGTCCATGAACATCGCGCTTACACACCTCCAGCGGCTTGAGGCTGAATCCATCCATATTTTTCGCGAGGTGGCCGCGGCTTTCGCCAAGCCGGTGATGCTCTATTCGGTCGGCAAGGATTCGTCCGTGCTCATGCACCTGGCGATGAAAGCATTCTATCCGGCCAAGCCGCCCTTTCCCTTTCTCCATGTCGACACGACCTGGAAATTCCGCGAGATGATCGCCTTTCGCGACCAGATGCAGCAAAAGCTCGGTTTCGACCTCCTGGTCCATGTCAATGAAGACGGCGTGCGTGACAATATCAATCCGTTCGAGCATGGCTCCAACACCCATACGCATGTGATGAAGACGGTGGCGCTGCGGCAGGCGCTCGACAAATACGGGTTTGACGCAGCCTTCGGCGGCGCCCGTCGCGACGAGGAGAAGTCGCGCGCCAAGGAGCGCATCTTCTCGTTCCGCAACGCCCAGCATGTCTGGGATCCGAAGAACCAGCGGCCGGAGATGTGGAAGATTTTCAACACCCGCATCGCTGCCGGTGAATCGATCAGGGTGTTCCCGTTGTCGAACTGGACCGAGCTCGACATCTGGCAGTACATTCTCCAGGAAGACATCCCGATCGTGCCGCTGTATCTGGCCAAGGAGCGGCCGGTCGTCGAGCGCGATGGCATGCTTATCCTGAGGGATGATGAGCGCATGCAGCTGCGGCCCGGCGAAACAGTGGAGAACCGGATGGTGCGGTTCCGCACGCTCGGCTGCTATCCGCTGACCGGCGCGATCGACTCGGAAGCCGACACTCTGGAGGCGATAGTCGGCGAAATGCTCACGGCGCGCACTTCCGAGCGGCAAGGTCGCCTGATCGACCGTGATGAAGCCGGCTCGATGGAAAAGAAGAAGCGCGAGGGGTATTTCTGAGTATGCGCCACATCATGGCCAAGAGCCTCGCCCCGACCGACGGCGTCCGCGACTATCTGGCGGCGCAGGAACGAAAGTCGCTGTTGCGCTTCCTGACCTGCGGCTCGGTCGACGACGGCAAGTCGACGCTGATCGGGCGCCTGCTTTCCGACACCAAGCAGATTTTCGAGGACCAGCTGGCCACGCTCGAGCGCGATTCGCGCAAGCACGGCACCACCGGCGACGACGTCGACTTCGCGCTGCTGGTCGACGGCCTCGAGGCCGAGCGCGAGCAAGGCATCACCATCGACGTAGCCTATCGCTTCTTCGCCACGCCAAAGCGCAAGTTCATCGTCGCTGACACGCCCGGCCACGAACAATACACGCGTAACATGGCGACAGGTGCATCGACCGCCGATCTCGCCATCGTGCTGATCGATGCCCGCCAGGGCGTGCTGCGCCAGACAAGGCGTCATTCGATCATTGCCTCGCTACTGGGCATCCGCCACATCGTGCTCGCCGTCAACAAGATCGATCTTGTCGGTTTCGACGAGGCGGTTTTTACACGGATCGTCGCGGATTACGGGCAGTTCTCACGCGAGCTCGGCTTCCAGACGATCATGCCCATTCCGATGTCGGCCCGCTACGGCGACAACGTTACTGGCCGTTCCGATAGGACAGACTGGTTTTCCGGCCCGACGCTGATCGAACATCTCGAAACCGTCTCGGTCGACGAGGCCGCGGTCGAATTGCCGTTCCGGTTTCCGGTCCAATATGTGAACCGTCCCAACCTCGATTTTCGCGGTTTCGCCGGCACCATCGCCTCCGGCTCGGTTGCGCCGGGCGACGAGGTAGTCGTCGCCAAATCCGGCAAATCCTCGCACGTCAGGCGCATCGTTTCGCATGGCGGCGATCTTCAGCAGGCTATTGCCGGCCAGGCCATCACTCTTGTCCTCGACAACGAGGTGGAAGTCTCGCGCGGCAATATGCTGGTATCGCCGGCGGCGCGGCCGCAGGTCGCCGACCAGTTCGCCGCCAACATCGTCTGGTTCGACGAACATGCGCTGCTGCCTGGCCGCTCCTACATCCTGCGCACCGAGACCGACCAGACCAGCGCCACCGTCACCGACCTGAAATACCGCGTCAACGTCAACGACTTTGCCCATGAGGCGGCCAAGTCGCTTGAAATGAACGAAGTCGGCATCTGCAATATCTCGACGCGGTCGCCAGTCGCCTTCGATCCGTTTGCCGAAAACCGCACCACCGGCGCCTTCATCCTGATCGACCGCATCACCAACGCCACGGTCGGCGCCGGCATGATCCTGCATTCGCTGCGCCGCGCCGAAAACATCCACTGGCAGTCGCTCGATGTCGGCAAGCGCGCTCGCGCCGATATGAAGAACCAGCGGCCGGCCGTGTTCTGGTTCACCGGGCTTTCGGGCTCGGGCAAGTCGACCATCGCCAATCTGTTCGAAAAGAAGCTGTTCGCCACCGGGCGCCATACGTATATTCTGGATGGCGACAACGTGCGTCACGGCCTCAACCGCGATCTCGGCTTCACCGACGCCGATCGTGTCGAAAACATTCGCCGCGTCGCCGAAGTCGCGCGCCTGATGGCCGACGCCGGGCTGATCGTCATCGTGTCGTTCATTTCGCCGTTCAGCGCGGAGCGGCGCATGGCGCGCGAATTGATGGCCGACGGCGAATTCATCGAGGTGTTTGTCGACACACCCTTCGAGGAATGCGCCAGGCGCGATCCGAAGGGCCTTTATGCGCGGGCGTTGAATGGCGAGATCAAGAATTTCACCGGCGTCGATTCACCGTATGAGGTGCCGGAAAAACCCGAAATTCATCTCAAGACACTCGGCAAATCCGCCGAGGAGATGGTGGACGCCCTGGAACACTGGCTGAACGAGCGGGACATTGCCGAAGACCAATATGATAGCGGCGGCGGTATCTGACGACGAAGCGATGCTCGCCGTCTTCGAGCACCTTGCCTTGGCGGCAGGGCGCGAGGTGATGCGTGTCTTTCGTGTCGGCTGTGCGGTCGACAGCAAGTCGGACAGTTCGCCAGTGACGGAGGCGGATCGCGAGAGCGAAAAGATCATCCTTGCTGGGCTGCGCGCCGCATTTCCAGAGATTCCATGCGTGGCAGAGGAGGAAGCCTCTGCCGGCATCATGGTGCCGGATCTCGGCGACGCCTTTTTCCTGATCGATCCGCTCGACGGCACCAAGGAGTTCGTCAACCGGCGGACCGATTTCACTGTCAACATCGCGCTGGTCCGCCATGGCGTGCCTGAGATCGGCGTCGTCTTCGCGCCTTGCACCGGCCGCTTCTTTTCCGGCCGGCCGGGCAAAGCGGAAACGATCGAGATCAATGACGACTACGAGATCGTCGATCGCCGGTCGATTTCGGCAAGGGCCGGTATGGTGCCGCTGACCGTCGTTGCCAGCCGCTCCCACAACACGCCGGAAACCGACGCTTATATCCGCGCGCTTGGCGCTGCCGAGATCGTCTCGGTCGGCTCGTCGCTGAAATTCTGCCTTGTCGCCGGCGCCGAGGCGGACGTCTATCCGCGCTTCGGCCGCACCATGGAGTGGGATACGGCCGCGGGTGACGCGGTGCTACGCGCCGCCGGCGGCATGACGCGCACGCTGGATGGTGAGCCGCTCGCCTACGGCAAGCGCAACCAGAGTGACGACGAGGATTTCGCCAACCCGCATTTTATCGCAAGCGGCAAGGCTGCTGGATTTGGCTAGACGGTGATTGCGCAGTTCCAGACCCGTACGAAAGTGCGGGTGTTGCAAGTGACCTATGCAAGCGACCTCAGATACTGCCTGGAGATCTGTAAACACAGCGGTAGGATCCCCATCCAGCCGACAGTTGGGTCGGCGTGGCCGATTCGCTTCGTATCCGGTCGATGCTGCTGGGCCTTCACACGGTGTATCCAAATTGCTGTATACCGATACTCTTGAACGGCTATACGAGCGAGTGATGGCGTTCCACATCAAAAATCCCGAGACCGACGCACTGGCCCGCCGGGTCGCCGCACTTAAGAGGACTGGTCTGACAGAGGCCGTCCATGCCGCACTCAAGCATGAGCTTGAGCGCGAACAGGCAAGACCGTCCCTCGTAGAGATCGGCGTCAGGTTCGTAAGCGCTATTTTCGCTGCACGTTGACGCGGGGGCTTTCGACGGATGGCCTTCGAATCGGGAACGGTATCTGGTCTGATCAGGCTGCTGTTACTTTGGCGAAGTTGAAGGGCAGCAGATCCTCGATGGCTGCGTTCTCGGGGCGCTGAGGTAGTTCAGTGAGGACGTGGCGCAGCCACGCTAACGGCTCGACGCCACAGGCGCGGCAGGTCAACATCAGGCTGTAGATGACGGCGCTGGCCCTGGCTCCGTCGACGGTATCGCTGAACAGCCAACTTTTCCGGCCAGTGGCAAAGATTCTGATGTCACGCTCGAGAAGATTGTTGTCGATCGGCATGCTGCCGTCCTCGGTGTAACGAGTCAGATATCCCCATTGGTTCAGGGTGTAGGAGACGGCGTCGCCGAGCTTGCTGTCCGGCAAGACTTTTGGGGCGATGTCGTCGAGCCATGCCTTGAGAGCCTGGAGGATCGGGACACTATGTTGCTGGCGGAAGCGGCGAATGCAGTCATCTCGCGTTTCACCGTCATCGGGGATTTCGTTCCGCGCCTGCCTTTCAACCCGATAGAGCTGTTCAAAGAACCGGAGCGCCTGTTCCGTAAGCGCCAAGCTGACCCCATCTGGCGCGGCTTGAGGTGATGAGCGAGACATACTGACACTGAAGCAAGGAGCCGAGGAGCTTGCAGTGTCAATTTCTATGTCTGCGCCTATGCCTGATGATAGAAGTTTCCATGTTCTTGAAGCGGTTGCCAACCGACTGGAGGCAAGCCCGCAGCGTCCGCGGCGGCGCTGGTCGGCGGAAGCGAAGTCGCGGCTGATCGAGGCGACACTGAAGCCGGGCGCGAATGTATCGGCCATTGCCAGACAAGCGGGGATGGCGCCGGCCCAGCTGTTCGGCTGGCGGAGCAAGGCGATCAAGAGCGGTGCGGTCACGCCACACAGGGATGCGGAGCGGCTCGGCTTTGTCGAGGTCACGCCGACAGCGTCTGCGTCGGTGGAGATCGAGCTGGGTGGCGTGGTCATTCGCGCCGGTGCCGATATCAATGAGGAGCAGCTGGTGCGGATTCTCCGGGCGGTTCGCCAGGCATGATCCCGGCTGGCGTGAAGGTGTTGGTCGCCAGTCATCCCGTCGATTTTAGAAAAGGTCCCGACGGCCTTTTGGCACTGGTGCGCGATGCCGGCTCGGATCCATTCTTATGCGTCGGGCGAGATTATGTGGCGGAGCCTTCCTGGTGCCAGCCTAGGCCCGCCGGTCCGGATTTTTCCGCCACATAATATT
>NZ_JAMYUA010000025.1:0-93108 GCF_040322715.1 Mesorhizobium sp. M0106
GCGGAGGACGGCGCAGCCGTTGCGGCCGCGTCCGCGGCGCGGCAGGGGTCGCCTCTCGGGCAGGCCGCCGGCGTGGCTCTCCGGCGGACCGCGATGCCTGCAAGGCTTCCGCTGATGCCGCCCCTGCCCGCCTGCCAGCCCCACCCGTTCATCCGGCCGGCAGGAAGAGACGGGCATCCTCCGGGAGGAGCTGATCGCTGAGCCATGTGGCGAGATGGGCCGGGCCGAGATGACGCAGATCGTCGTTGAAATCGCCGAGCTGCGGCCGCAACACCAGGGCGAGGATCCCGGCCTCGCCTGCGCGCTGGCTGAGACGCTCGATGCCGTGCCGGCCGGCGGCGTCGGCATCGGCCGCGATGTAGAGGCGGCGGCAGCCGGGCGGAAGCCTCAAGCCGGCAAGGTGATTGGCCGAGGTGGCGGCGGCCACCGGCAGCACCGGCATCACCGCCTTAAGCGACGCCATCGTCTCGAACCCCTCGCCCGCGGCCATGACCGGGACGGGCGCACCGGGCTGGTGGCCTAGCCAGATGCCGTTGCCAAGGAGATCCCCCAGCGAGCGGCGTGGATCCGCGAGTTGCGCCTTGCCGACCTTGCCGCTCGGGTCGAGCCCAGGGGAGAGGTAAGTGCGTTGCAGGCCGGTGATCTGCCCGTCGAGGCTGGTCACAGCGGCAATCAGCGCAGGAAGAGTCTGCGTCTCGCCCGTCACGAGATCCCGGTAGTAGCAGCCGGGATGGAAGCGCAGCGCGCGCTCATGCGTGGAGAGCAGAATGCCGCGACTGGCGAGGTATCGTTCGGCCAGCGTGCCGGCGATTGGCTGCGACATGGCGCACAGACGCCGCGCGGCGTCGGGAGAGCCGCGTTTCGCGGCTGGCTGGCGGCCAGGGAGCTGGGGCGGTGGCAGCGGCATGGAGAGGAAGCGACGCGCTTCATCCGCGATGTCACGGAACTCGACGAGGCCGCAACTTTCGCGGATGACATCGAGCAGATCGCCAAATTCGGAGGTCGCCTCATCGACCCACTTACCCGCAGGGCCCTTGGTACTGGTCTTGAGCCGAACATGCATGGAGCGGCCGGTCGTGTTGCGGGCATCACCGACCATCCAATAATTGCCGGAGCGATGCCCGTTGGAGAGATATTCGCGGCACACGGCCTCGGCGTGTTCGCCAAGGCGGCGTGCCAGCTCGGATGCCGAGCCGGACATGACCGCCTCCCCCTCAAGCCGCTGCTGTACGGTCGGTGACGCCAACCAGCTTATGGCCGTCGATAAGCGTGGCGAGGATGGCGGACCCTAGCGCGGTCGTCGGGATGAACAGCCGCAGCTTCCAGGAGATGATCTCGGAGATCAGTCCCAGCGCCTTCAGCCGAGGGACCATCGCGTCGGTGAAGCCGATCAATTCGACACGATAGTCGTTCATGACCCGACTGCGGCGCAGAATCAGGCCGTCGGCAAGCTGCAACCCGATCCGCCCCTCGATCAAGCCGGTCCATGCCTCGTCCGGAGCGAGGGTCGGAACATGGTCGACCCCGAGATTGCGCAACATGGTCGCGACCAGCGTCGGCGCGATGTGGCGGCCGATGATGCGTTCGCCGGCATCGGTCTGCATACGATAGACTCGACAGTCGTCGTCCGGCAGCCGACGCCAGATCGGCAGCAGCAGACCCGTCATGATGTGGAAAGTGCTGGCGGTGAACTCCGGGACGGCGTCGATTTCTGCCTGCCAAAGCTCGCAGAACAGTTTCCGGTCGGCCGGCTGCCAGTGTGTTTCGGCAAGGGCGTCGAGACCGAAGCGCAGCTCGTCCGTCGGCCGCAGCAAGCGCATGCGGTGCTCTATCGCGCCGTCATCGAGCATCAGGCTCGCGGTCGGCAGCTGTATTGCCGCGCGGCTCGAACGTGTGTTGACCAGCAGAACCGATTGGGGCTCCGCATTGGCAATGGCCAGCGCGTCGACCAGCCCGAGCGGCCGGATGCGGTCCTTGCGCGCGACGGTGAGCACGTGCGACTGCGCGCCGGAGACCGGATGGGTATAGACGGTCCTACGATCAGTGACGACGATGCTCTCCGCCGTGATCGTCTCCAGACCCTTGTCATAATTGCCGGCGGCGATGGCGCCTTCGATCTTTGCTGCCATCAGTTGCTCGAACACCTCGAACAGCAGGTTCTGGGTTTCGATGCGCAACGCCAGCAGGCGATTGAGCCAGGTCGTGATTGGCGGCAGCTCGTCCCGCAATCCGCCGTCGTCACTCGTCAGCGACAGCCCGGTCACCGTCTCGAAGGTCGTGAGCGAGCAGCCCTCGATCTTGCCCTGGTGCAGCAGATGATAGAACTGCCGCAGCGCCGCTCGGGCGTAGGCGCTTTCGAGATTGTCTTCGGCACGGAACAGCCCTGCCCCGCCGGTCTGGCGCTGACCGCGCGTGATCGCGCCCAGCGTGTCGAGCCGGCGTGCGATCGTCGACAGGAAGCGCTTGCCGGCCTTTACATTGGCGGCCATGGGCCGGAACAGCGGCGGTTGCTTCTGATTTGTGCGATGGGTCCGACCGAGACCCTGGATGGCGTTGTCGGCGCGCCAGCCGGCCTCGAGCAGATAGTGCTTGCGCAGCCTCTGGTTCCTGACACCGAGATCAGCGTGGTAGGAGCGGCCAGTGCCGCCGGCGTCGGAGAAGACCAGAACGCGCTTGTCGTCATCCATGAAACTCTGGGTCTCGGCCAGATTGGCCGAGCCGGGGCGGTTTTCCACGGCCAGCCGGTCGATACGGTCGCGGCCGGATTTCTTGACGATGCGGCGCGAGCGGCCGGTCACCTCGGCAACCGTGTCGGTGCCAAAGTGATGGATGATCTGGTCAAGGGCACTGCCGACCGGCGGCAACGACGCAAGCCGCTCGACCATCTCGTCGCGCCGCCGAACTGCCTCGCGGCACTGGACCGGGTTGCCATCTTCGTCGTGCACAGGCCGCGAATACACATTGCCTTCGGCGTCCGAGTATTCCTCGAACAGCTGGATGGGGAAGGAATGCATCAAGTACCCGCCGACATACTCCCGCGGCGTGACGTCGACATGCAGGTCCGACCATTCCTCGGTCGGGATCTCGGCAAGGCGTCGTTCCATCAGCGCCTCGCCGGTCGAAACGATCTGCACGACTGCCGAATGACCTTCGAGCCGATCCTGCTCAATCGCGCCGATCAGAGTCGGCGTCATCATCGAGGTGATCAAATGCGAGAAAAAACGTTGCTTGGTACTTTCAAAGGCCGAGCGCGCCGCCGATTTTGCGTTGCGGTTCAGCGTGCCGGACTCGCTGGTGATGTTGGTCGCCTCGAGTGCGGCGGTCAGGTTGTTGTGAATGACCTGGAAGGCGTCGGCATAGGCGTTGTAGATGCGGATCTGCTCCTCGGTCAGCGCGTGCTCGAGCAGGTCGTATTCGACACCGTCATAGGAAAGCGAACGCGCTGTATAGAGGCCGAGCGACTTGAGATCGCGGGCGAGCACTTCCATCGCCGCGACACCGCCGTCCTCGATCGCGGCGACGAATTCGGCACGGTTGGCGAATGGAAAATCCTCGCTGCCCCAGATGCCGAGACGTTGCGCATAGGCGAGGTTCTCGACGGCGGTCGCACCGGTCGCGGAGACGTAGACAATGCGGGCATCGGGCAGCGCGTGCTGCAGCCGCAGTCCCGCCCTGCCCTGCTGCGAGGGCGCGACGTCGCCACGCTCGCTTTTGCCGCCAGCGGCATTGGCCATGGCGTGCGCCTCGTCAAAGACGATGACGCCATCGAAAGATTTTTTGGCCCCCGACTGGTTTTCTCCAAGCCCTGTCTGGCTTTCTTTAATCCCCGTCGGGCCTTCGGTCCTTCCCGCCCAGTTTTCTCTGTTCCCCGTCGGGCCTTCGGCCCTCCCCGCCTCTTGTCCAACCCAGTCGAGGATCTGGGCGATCCGGGATTTCTTGCCCTCCCGTTCCTGCGAGCGCAGGGTTGCGTAGGTCGTGAACAGGATGCCCTCGGCAAGGCGGATCGGCGTGTCCTGCCGATAGCGCGACAGCGGCTGCACGAGGAGTTTTTCCTGGCCAAGTGCTGCCCAATCGCGCTGGGCGTCTTCCAGCAATTTGTCCGACTTGGAAATCCAGATCGCACGGCGGCGGCCCTGCAGCCAATTGTCGAGGATGATGCCAGCGACCTGCCGTCCCTTGCCGCAGCCGGTTCCGTCACCCAAAAACCATCCACGGCGGAAGCGCACCGCGTTCGCAGCACCTTCTGGCGCGGCCGAGACGACATCGCAGGTCTCGTCAACCGTCCAGGCGCCGGTGAGATGGCCGCAATGGGCTTCGCCGGCATAGATGACGCTTTCGAGCTGGGCGTCCGACAGCAGGCACTTGTCGATGATCGCGTCAGGAAGAAGCGGCCGATAGGAAGGTTTTGGTGGCGCGACGGCGGCCATTGCGGCCGACTGCACGAGCGGCGTCGGATGCGGTTTGGCGCGGGGGACGTGGATCGACTGGAGCGCATAGGGCTCGTAGATCGTGTCGGTGAGTCGGCCGCCCTCCTCTGGCATCCAGTCGCGCAGCTCATAAGCAAGGGGAACGGCAGGCATACTATTTGCCATGACCTGGCCAGCGGGCTTCGCCGGCGCAATCGGACGGACCGATTGAATTGCCTTTGGAGCAGCCTTTGACCCAGCAACGGGTGCCGCTCTCGCCGCGCATCGGGCGGCCATGTGCGCTGCTGCCTTCCTCAGGATCCCGTGCGACAATGCACCGATCGAATCCGGGAATCCACCCAAAGTCCGGGGCGGCAGATCGGAGATCCAGGAGAGCAGGCTTTCGACATCCTTGGCCTTGCCGGGCGACCGGACGCAGCCGGTCGGGTCGGTGGCCGGTACCTTGTCGATTACCGTCAGGCGGGTCTCAGTGGTGGTGCCATGGCGGGCATAGACACGGCCGTCGATCGCTGCGGTGAAGACAATGGTGCCCTGCTGCTGCAGGCGTTCGAAGGCGAGCCGCCATTTCGGGTTCTCGGGAGACAGCCCGGTGATGGCGACCAGGCGCCCGCCCGAACGCAGGCGTGCGAATGCGGAGGAGAGGTGCCGCCATGCCGCATCGGCGACATGGCCGTCGACATAGGCGCCGACGGTGAAGGGCGGATTCATCAAGACGACGGACGGCTTGATCGCAGGATCGAGATGATCGTCGATATGGGCAGCGTCGTGCCGAGAGACGGGCATGCGCGCAAACAGAGGCCGAGGAGATCGGCCCGCGTCGCGGCAAGCTCGTTGAGGGCGATCGAGGCGCGCGCCATCTCGGCATGGACGGCGAGCAGACCGGTGCCGGCCGAGGGTTCGAGAACGAGGTCGCAAGATGCGATCGACGCGGCGTGCGCCGTGACGAAGGCCAGCGGCAAGGGCGTGGAGAGCTGCTGCATGGCCTGGCTCTCGTCGCACCGTCGCGTATGGGTGGGAAGAAGTTCGGCAATGCGCTTGATCATCGCCAGCGTTGCCTGCGGCGTGGTGGACCGGGACAGGATCGCAGGGCCGAACCGGCGCAGAAACAGCACCTGGGCGGTTTCGAGCGCCTCATAGGCGTCTTTCCAGACCCAGAACCCTTGCGCATCGCTGCCGCCAAAACTTGTCGTCATGGTGGTGCGCAGTGCGGCGGCGGTGACAGGCTTGCCCTGCTCGAGGAACGGCACAAGCCGCATTGCCGCCTGATAGATCGCCTGGGCGGTGTCGATGGCGTCTTGTGCCGGCGCGGCGAGGGAAGCGGCCGTACATGCGACGGTTGAGGTGGTCGAAACAATGTTCATGGAGATGTCCTTTGCGAGAGGGAGTGGCGCCCGCGCCGGCACTCTCTCCGCGCCAGCCGGGCCGCACTCCTTCCGGCTCCCCTTTGCCTCTGGCGCGATGCACCAAACGGGTTGCGCTCTGCGCAAAGCCATGACTTGAATGCGCGGACAGGGATGCGGCGGCGACCTGGAGCTGCGGAGGTGATGCGACGGTTCAGAATTGGCATTGAGGTCTACGAGGAGGGAGCGCCTGACCTGCAGGCGGCGCTGGCGAACGCCTATGCCCGCACCGAGCGTCCGCTATGCCTGTGCCGCGAGCCGGGCTGCCCGATGTACATCGCCCGCATCGGCGACCTTCACCTGATCAAGCGCATGCCGCTGAGCGGCGGCGGGCATGATCCATCCTGTGATTCACATGAATCGCCTTACGAGCTGTCCGGCCTGGGCGCCTTGATGGGCAGCGCGATACAGCTCGATCCGCAAAGCGGCTTGGCGGCTTTGAAACTCGATTTCAGCCTGTCGAAGACGGGGAGCCGGGCAGCGTCCGCGCCTGCTGGCCAGAGCTCCGCCAGTGTAACCGGAGACCCCAGGAGGATGTCGCTGCGTGGCCTCCTCCATTATCTGTGGCACGAGGCCGAATTGACGGTCTGGACATCCCGATGGGCCGGCAAGCGACATTGGTGGAATGTCCGCTGGCATCTGCTCGAGGCTGCCGGGCAAATGACGGTGAGGGGCGGGCCGCTCGCGGATATCCTGTTTGTGCCCGAGCCGTTTCGCGCCGAGAACAGGCAAGCGATCGAACATCGTCGCAACGCGGTTCTCGGCATGGCGCTACCGCCGAAATCCGGCCCACGAAAGCTACTGGTTCTGGTCGGCGAGGTGAAGGAAATCATGCCCGCCAGATCGGGTCAGAAACTCGTCATCAGACATTTGCCCGGTTTTCCCTTCATGATCGACGATGCATTGCACCGCCGCTTGCAGGGGCGCTTCGAGAAAGAATTGTCGCTGTGGGAAGCGGATTCCAGCTCACATCTGATAGTGATCGCGACCTTCGGATTGAACCCGGCCGGCCTCGCCATTGTCGAGGAGGTCGCGTTGATGGTGGTATCCGAGAACTGGATTCCTTACGAGACGGTTCCGGAGAAGCGGCTCGTCGACGCGCTCGCCCGCCTTCACGAGAAGAGTGTGAAGGGATTGCGCTACGACCTGCAAAACGACCAGCCGATCGCCAACGCTTTGCTCCAGGACAGGCAGCAGCCGATCGCGCTCTTTGTCGTCCCCGCCGGTGCGGACGAAACATTCGAGGCTTCGTTGCAGGATATGGTCGCGAACCGGCCGGAGATGGGTGCGTGGACCTGGCGGGTCGGTGACGGGGAGATGCCGGCCCTTCCATAGGCTGGGAACGACATCTCAGATTTCCATCAATGCCGTGAATCGATTGGCGGCCATCGATTCAGACAATGCGTTGGACAAGGATCCCCGTTGTCTTGGACCATGACGGTATGATGAGGGGTGACCAGCGATCGTCTTTTTCGGTGACCATGCTGTGGGTTTGCGAAGATCCGCGCGTAAGCACAGTGGGCGCCTGATCGTTGTCAGCGTTGAACTCGGCATGCCATTCGAGCTGTGTCCGAACCCCGCGTTGCATCGGCGAGCGAGACGCTGGAGAGTTGGCTTTCGCATCGGCGTCCGTCCAGGGCGGCACCGCGGTCGATGGTTGCGTTGGGTGGACGATAGGCCTTGGCCAGCGTAGATGTGACCCGGTCCCGCTACGGACCGATTCCCATCCGAAGGTGGTGCAATAAATGAAGCGGCAGAGCCGACCCTTCATCGTCGAGGTGAAGAAGAAGCGTGGCGAATCCGCGCGGCAGCGTTCGATCTGGGGAAATCTCGATCTCGCTGCGATCGACGCGGAAACGGCGCGGAAGCTGACGAAGATCAAGTCGGATGTTAGCTGTTATGGCGAGTCAGCCGGCGGGTCGCGGCGTTCTTCGATAATCGCCCTGGCCTTCTCGACTGCCGCGATCGCCTTCGGCAGCCAGCGCTCGAACTCTACTTTGGAAAGGCCCATCGGCTGGGATGGTTCTGGGTCGCGGAGGTTGGGACGGTCGGGCACGGCTGAGGACGAAGACCTCGTCCGTGTTGGCCTCGAACAGCATCAGGATGCGGTCGCCGATGGCGACACATTCGTTGATCCAGCGACGATCGGAATCGCGGTACCTTGTAGTTCGATCGGGCGGCACATAGACAATCGTGAAGTGTGACAGCGTCTCGCCCGTCGGCGCCGCATAGAAGTGCTCTTCCACCTCGATGACGACCCCGCCGGTGCTGTAGTAGGTGGCGACCGTGTCGCCGGGACGTACGAGATCGGCGACCGTTAGCGCTCCTGGGGGCGTGCGCCCGGTATTGGCGGCGATCTGGGGCACCGAGGCTTGCGGTGTAGGTCGAGTACGCCATAGGTGTCCTTGCCGGCCCCTGGCGGGTGTTTACGGGGGTCCGCATCGTTGTCTCCTCCCCTCCTGGCGCCTCGTGCGCGAGTTGCCGGCAAGCGGCTGTCGATCTCGTCGTCCGACAGGTCTTCGAGCAGTTTCAGGATCGTTCGTGGCCACCGTTGTTGACGAGAACGACGCGTTTGCCACGGTGGTCCGCGGGCCAGGTGTGGGGATTGATCTCGCCGGCGATCCCCCTGAAGTCGGGATGCGTCGCGTTCCAGATCGCCTCGAGCTTTTCCGCGCGGGTCATGCTGTCGCTCGCGCCGGTCTCGTGGGCGATGATTGCGGCGCGCATCTTGTCCGGGGATTGCCGATCCGTGAGGTCGCAAAAGCCATGAAACCAGCGCTCGCGTCCGCGGATGCGGATCGCGAAGAATACGCTGGTCACATTGCCGGTCTTATACTCCGACATTCCGAACATGCCGGTGCGCATGAAGAGCGGCGGCAGCAAATCGAGCATGAAGTGATATTCTGACGCGGCGATCTCGAACCACTCGCCTGAATAGGGAGTGCCGGAAAGCGGATCGATGCCGGGAGTGTCTTTGTGTCGGCTGAACAGTTGGATCATCTGCTCGCGGGTGGCGACGCCGTCGAGCACCTTCCTGAATGGTGGATGTGCGGTCATGGGGTTCTCCTGAACGCGGGTCGGCCACGCGCGGCATCACCGCGCCATGGCAACTGCTTGGTGTGTTGTGGCTGGCGACGGGCCGAGTCTGCGGCCGGCGCGTGCATCGGCGATGATGGGGTTTGCAGGGATTCAGGCGGCGCGTCGCTCGGAGGAACACGAAGCGTCTCGACCAATCCCAGTGATGGCACGGACGGCGGCGGCGAGGGCCGGGATGTCGTCAAGCATGCCGAGCGCAACGAAGTGGTTGGCCCCGCCGACATAATCCTTGCGGCCCTTGCAGGTGCGGATCAGGATGCCGTGACCTGAGGACAAACCGAACTGGCCGACCTGGATGTAGGCGCGGTCGTGGTGCAGGGTAATCTCACCGGAAACCGCTATGCCCGCCTTGTTGGAGCGCAGGTCAAAGCAGCCCGAGGGCAGGTTTAGTTCGGCGGCGAGTTTCTTCAGCCGTGAATGGGCTATCGTGTGGAAGCGTCTCTTGTGCTGCTCGTCATAGGAGCAGCTTCTGTTCCAGTCGAACATGTCGATCTCCATGAAATGGAACAGGCCCGCGATCGCTCGCGCGATCCCGGGCCCGTTCGTCAGGGTGGTTCTATGCGGTGAAGTGATCAGGCGGCCGTGCGGCCCTCGATGATGTCGGCGCCGACCTCATCGGCCGAGACTTCCTCGAGATAGGCCCGACGATACTGGTTGTTAGCGAGCCAGCGTTCGGCAGCCTCGCGATCCTTGGCGAGATAGAGCAGTTCCGGGCTGTCCCCGAGTTCCTGCAGGACGCGGACCATGCCGATCATGGGACGCTCGACGACCTCGAATCGCAGGTCGGTCTCGACGGACCAGGTGCGCCTTACCGAGACGATGATGATGCCGCCCTGCCAGAAATCGCCCTCATGCAGGGTGAAGTAAGCCGGCGAGCTATAGGTCGCGCGCTCGCGCGGCGGTTCCTTCCTGACCAAACGGCCGACGCCGTTGCGGCTCTCCCAAGCGGCGAGCTTTTTGGTGAAGCGAGCCGGCGGTTTCGCGGTGCCGGAGCGGTACCGGATAACGCTCCCCAGAGGAGCGGATTCGTACACGATATGTGCGGACATGCGGGTTTCTCCATGTCGGAAAACGAAAAGGGCCCGGCGGGAGTGCCGGCCCGGTGCGAGCGTGAGGCCGATTATTCGGCGGCCTGGAGGTGGTCCGCCTCGTCGCCGTCGATGGTCACCGGCTCATCGGAGGACGGATCCGCGTCGTCGGCGAGGAAGGCCGGCAGCTCGGCGGCATCGCCGTCGAGAGCCGCCTCGTGCGACATGTCGCCGGCGACCGCGTCGCCAGCATCGGTAGCCGCTTCATCGACCTCAAGGCGCAGCGGCTCGGGCAGCCAGTTCGATCCTTCGAGAAGACGGGCGGCTTCACGGGCCATGATGTCCTTCTTCATGTGGTCGATCAGCTGCGCGGAGTCTGCGCCACGGGCTTCACGGACAGCCTGTAGAATCCGCGCCTTGGTGAGCCGCCCGAGGAACTCGACCGTAGGCGTCCACCCGGCGTCGACCATGTCGAACTGGAGCGAGCGGCCAAGCACGTCTGCATGCTCGAGCGCCTTCGGTCGCCTGTTCCAGGGTTCGACCACCGCATTGAGGGTCAGCGAGACGCAGTGCGCGAACAGCGCCTTGCGGCTTGCTTCGTCGAGGCCGAGAAGGAAGTCCCACAGGCCATCCGCCTCATCGGGCAGATCGCGATCCCACGCTTCGTGGCGCTCGGCGATCTCCTTGGCCCACGGCGTTTCGGCAAGTCCGTCGACCTGGCTGAAGCTGCCGCTCTTCAGACTGATCTCCAGGCACGTGTCCGGCGCGAAGCGATAGAAGACCTGCAGGACGCAGGCATGGAGTGCGGCGGCGAAGGCGATGTCGACGTCGCCGGCGAGCGCATTGCGCAGCGCCAGGGTCCGCTGCGCGGTCAGGTCGAAGAGGAGCCGATCGGGCAGCGGCTTGATGCCGTCGTCGTCGCCGTCGTCACTAGCGCTATCGTTCACCGACTTGCCGTTGACGACAACACCATCGCCATCGTCGTTGCCATTGGATCGGGTTCCGCCGACGGCGCCCCTTTCCTCGCCCTCATCGACCTCGCCGGTTTCGGTCCGCGGCTCGTCCTCGGACCGCACGAAACCGGCGTCGACCTGGAGCTTGCCGTCCGCGGCAAGCGTCACGAAAACACCGGCAATGGCCTTCTGGGCGGGATCGTAGCTTTGAGGACGATCATCGATCGCATCGAGCTCGGCACCCAACTGGTCGAGCTTCGCCTCGATTGCTTCATCGGCATCCTCGGCCCGGGCATAGTCCGCATCCAGCTTGTCGTATTCGGCCTTCAGCGCGTCATAGCGTTCGATCTCCTCGGCGCTGAGCTCCTGCGGCTCGGCATAGATGCGCCGCATACCGGAGGTATGGCCGTAGGGAAAGCTGATCGCCGCCTCGACCCATTTCCAGCCTTCGGCGCGGATCGCCTCGGCATCCATCTTCAGCCTGTCGAAAACGAGCTGCTCGAGGAGCGCCGCATCCTGGTACCAGCCGCCGGAGTCCTGTTCGAACAGGTCGCGCAGGATGACACCGCCAGCCGCCTCATAGGCCCCGGTGCCGACATAGACGGCACGGCGATCGTCGGCCCGGACCGTCGTCTCCGTCAGCAGGCGCCTGATGTAGTAGGGCTCCTGCGTGTGCGAGCCGGATATCCGTTCCCAGACCTGCTCCTGGCGCGCGTGATCGTCCGAGATCGAAAACGCCATGATCTGTTCGAGCCGGATTTCGTCCTTCTCGTAAAGATCGAGCAGCCTCAGTGACACCGATGCCAGCCGTAGGCGCTGCCTCACCGTCGCCGGCGATACGAAGAAGCGGGCGCCAATCTCCTCCGGATCGAGGCCCTGATCGCTGAGGGCCTTGAAGGCCCGGAACTGGTCGAGAGGGTGCAGGTCGGCGCGCCGCAGGTTTTCAGCAAGCGAGTCCTCTTCGGCCGAGGTCTCCTGCCTGCGGTTGACGATGCAGGGGATCGGCTCGTTCTTGGCCAGGCGCTTTTGCTTGATGAGGATGCCGAGCGCCAGATAGCGACGACCGCCGGCCGGCACCTCAAACGTGCCGGTCTCCTCGCCCTCGCCGTCGAGCATCGGACGGACGTTCAGGCTCTGGATCAGCTTTCGCCGTCCGATGTCTTCGGCCAACTGCTCGATTGACACGCCGTCCTTGATGCGCCGAACATTTTTCTGCGACAGCATTAGCTTGTCATAGGGAATGTTCTCCGCGGCGTTCATCGCGATCTTCTGAATGGCGTTCTTTGCCATGGTCAGGTTCTCCATGACGGACGGTCCGGGGCCTCTCTCCGAACCTCCAAGCCCGTCAGGAAACCTCCCCTCCCCCCTCTGCCTCCCGTCGGGCGTCTGGCACGGACGCCGCCGGCTACCGCAAAGCTTCGCTGGACTGCGGAAGGCAGAATGACTATATATCTTCCACGAATGTGGAAGGATTATTGTCATGCCGGGGTTTAGCAGCGAAGTGCTCACCGCCAATGAGGCGGCGGCGGTAACGCAGGTGCCGCTCAAGCAGGTGCATCGCATCATCGATGCAGGATTGCTGCGCGGCCGTGTCGAGACGCGCCGCGGCAGCCGCGTCATCGTCGGAGCGGGTCTCGTCGGCCTACGCCTCGCCTGGCTGACGGCGGAGACGCTGACGCCGGCCGCGCGGCGGCGGATCGTCGAGCACGCCATTGCCGATGATGCTACGCCCGTGGTCGCGGACGATCCCCTTAAGGTCGACCTGAAGCCGATCACCGCCGGGGTAAGGGCCGGCCTCAGCCGGCTGAGGAAAGCAAAGGCCATGGTGGCGCGCGATCCAGCGGTACTTAGCGGTCAGCCGGCCTTTGTGGGAACACGCGTGCTTGTTCATGACGTTGCCGACATGCTCGCCAACGGCGACACGGCCGACGCGATCCGTGCCGCCTATCCGCAACTGACTCTCGACCAGATCGGGCTCGCGGCCGACTATGCGCTCGCCTACCCGCGGCGTGGCCGTCCGCCGGTCAAGCCGGCGTGGCGCAGCACGGCGGCGAAATCGAAACGCACAATCCGTCTCGACGATCTGCCGGCCGTTTCGTGAAATTCCTGATCGACGAATGCCTGAGCCCAGAGCTTGCGAAACTGGCGCGCGAACGGGGTTTCCCCGAGTCGAGCCATGTGCGCTGGCTGGGCCTCGCCGGCGCCAAGGACCATATGGTGACCCGGCGCGCGGTCGATGACGGCTATGTGCTCGTCACGCACAACACGACCGACTTTCGCGGCCTCTATCGCCGCGAGGAGCTGCATGTCGGGCTCGTCGCCTTCAACACCGCCCCTGGCCTGATGAGCCTCGATCTCCAGCGCAGGCTCTTCCTTCTCGCCCTTTCCGAGCTTGGTGGAGGGGAGGCATGGAACGAAGTGCTGGAGATTACGGTGGATGTCGAGCGTACCGTCACCATCGAACGGTTCAACCTGCCCGACTGACGGACCTCCGCGTTCGTTTCCTGCAATCGGGCTGCGAGAAGCCGCCGCTCGCACAACGAAAAAGCCCGCCGCGGGAGGAGGTGCGGCGGGCTTGATTTGGACGACAGCATTCGGGAGGAATAAATGCCGTCCCTGATCGCCGAGGTCGGGAGGAGGTGACCCGGACGAAACTTGATACCGACAACCTACTCCCTTCCACGCTCCCGAGAAGCATTAATTGTGCATAGCAGCATTGCGATTTTGTGCAGCGCACACCTAGACCTGATAGATGTGTTTGCCAGACCTGCAGCGCAGGCCGTGTGCTGCGCGCCGCAGTGATGCACATGTTCGAAACTGGCGGCATCAGCAGCCAGCCCGGTGACGTTATCTACTCCCGCCGCGCGCAGCATTGCAGTATCATGCTGCCAGATCGAGAAGCTTCTTGGCCCTGCCCTCCATCTCCAGGCGAACATCCTGATGCGGCTTGTCGCGCGCCACCCGTGTAATGCCCTGCACGAAGTCGAAAATCGAGGCGGGCGGGTGCCCTTCCTCCGAAAGCACGGCATCGATGATCTTCGTCGTATCCGCCTTGGAGAAGCCGCGCTTGCGCAGGAAGCTCTGGCGATCTTCGTCGTCCCGAGCGACGACACGCTCCCGCGAAGCCTTGATGCCATTGACGAACGGCATGGGCGAGGAATCGGCAAACTGGATCAACGCCGGCTCGGCTTCCAAGGCAAAACGCGAGGCGGCATATTTGGAATGCCGGATAATGATTTCCTGGAAATCCTGCACGCCCCAGAGGCAACGATTCTGGCACACTGCACGTAGATAGAAGCTGGCGATTCCAAGCGTGCGGGCGCCGACCTCCGAGTTCCAGCAATAAAACCCCCTGAAAAAGACGTCGGGCGAGCCATCGGGCAGCTTGCCGGCTTCGATCGGATTCAGGTCGTCGACGAGGAAGACAAAGACATCACGGTCGGACGCATAGAGCGTCGTCGTGGCATTGGAAATGTCGACATTCGGATTGTAGATTCCCGTTGACCAGTCGAGCACGCCAGGAATCTTCCAGCGGGTGTCGCCGGTACCGTTGCCGGCGATTTTTTGGACGGCCGCGATCAGCTCTTCATCGAAAATCCTGCCATAGTCCGGACCTGTAACCGCTCGCAGCTCGAGGCGTCCGTTCTCGATTTCCAGCATCTTCACCTGCTCGGCGCGGCGGTTGAGGAGACCGTGCTGAAGGTTGATCGCCGCGAGCGGGGCCGGAAGCTGGCGCAGATAGGTGGCCGGTGCACCTACCAGGCTGGCGAGTTGGCCAAAACTCCAATGCGTGGGGGCAACTGGGGCAGGCGCATCGGGCAGCATTAACCTCAGGCGCTCCGGATCGTCGCGGCTGGCCTCGACGCGGATCAGCTCACTCTCGACGATGCGGGTCTTGCTGCGCTCCGACCGGGCCTTCACCGAATTCCGAAGGTCGGTGAGCGACAGGTATCGCTCGTCCGCCGGCCGGTTGAACCATTCTGACGACACGCGGCCGATGCGCTGACCGCGGCTGACGTCGACCTTGTAACCGGCACGCTCGTTGCGGGTGGGCGTGTGAATTTCCATCTGTGTCATGGTTGGAGCTCCTCGGCGGGCGCCGGGAGACTCTCTCCCGGACCTTCACCCGCCACCGCAGCCCACCCACGCTCTTCCTCTGTCGGCATCCGCGCGCCACCAGAAGCGTCGGCATTGCGGAAGCGGCCGCGTTAGGGGCCGACACCAAGCACCGCCAGATCCGGCGCCTCGTCAACGTCCGCGAAGGCGGCGAAGCATGGCCTCCCCAGGATTTCGGTCTGACGCGGATCGATGAACTGGATGCGCCCCGAATATCCGGCGCTGACGACGGACTGGGCCAGCCGCAAGCCGAATGAGCCTTCCCTGCCGGACATCCCGGCAACCACCATGGAGCGGGCGTCCAGCATCGGTGCCAGACGGTGCTGTCCAAGTAGACCCGCGCGCGTTGTGGTTACCGCGTCCATGGCTACTTCCCCTTGAACTCGGAATTGCGCTTTTCCGAAAAGGCGACGGGACCTTCGTTGAAGTCATCGGAGCGGAGCATGCGCTCGTAGTGCTGTAAGCCGCTTTTGCCCACCCATGCCTTGTGGCTTGCCTCATGCGCCGCCTCGACCGAGAGGTGTGCGGTGGCCCGAATGAATTGAAGGTCCGGTCATGATCGTTACCATGGACCGTCCACGACGGATGCCATCGATACGGCCGTCAGCACGATGGTGACACGGATGTCCTGAGGCACGGCACTCCCTTTCTCCCGCAGCCGGAGGCTGGCGCTTCATTAAACGAGCTCATTCTGGCGGCTTGACCGCCGCACCAGGTTTTGTTGTGATTACCCCACTGTAAGGGCAACCCAAAGGAAGCATGCCAGGGTTGATGACAAGACGTGGTTCGACTGGAAGCAATGGTTCCAGCACTTCGGGGTAAACGTGTCGGAAGGGGCTGCCGGGTCCTGTGTTCGACAACCACCTCATGATGAGGCAGGCTGCCTTGGCTGGCAGCGGAATAGCGTTGGGTTGGATTGGCACGGCGAGCGAACAGGTACGCCGCGGCCAACCGGTTGAGCTCCTGCCTGGGGAAGATCAACGCCCCGGTAACGTCTATCTTGTTTCGCTCAAAGAAACGCCGTGGAACAAAGCTGCCGCGCTTTTTGCAAACTGGCTCATGTCCATGCCTGGTCCGGCTTTCGATCCAGTTAGACATTCCACGACACGGAACAATGCGACCGTAGGACTTGAGAAGTTCTAGTTATCGCCCAACGGCAAACGCTGAAAAGTCGAAGGTATTCACATAATCGCGGAATGCGGCCTGCGCCTTGGACTGGTTCTTCAGGTTGGGAAAGATCAGCATCATTTCATAGGGTGGAATTTCCCAGCCCGGGAGCAACTCCACAAGGCGGCCGACCGCCACGGACGGCTGGCACACGTAAGCGGGAAGGAGTGCGACCCCGCCGCCCGCGATGCAGGATTGCAGCAGGAACCCCATAGAATCCGAGGTCGCAGCCGGCGGAGGCCGCAGGACGATCGGTGTGTCGTCTGACGAGAACACCCATTCGGGCTGCGCATCATGCACCAGGCAGCGGCGATCTAGAAGATCGGTCGGTTCCTGAAGAGGACTGCCAGCCGCCAGATAGGCTGGAGCGGCGACGAGAACCCGTTTAATCGAGGAGACACGCCGCACGATCAGGTCCTGACCTGTGGTCGTGCCAACGCGAGAAGCGAAATCAACCCGCTCGCGGATGACGTCGAGATGCCGGTTTGTGGCGATCAGTTCGACGGCGATGCGGGGAAACTGCGTGGTAAATCCGTGCAGGAAGGTCGGCATGAAATAGGTGGCAGTTACCTCTGGGCAGGTGATCTTCAGCGTCCCGACAGGCTGTTCCTTCAGGTTGGTCATCGCCATGTCCGCGGCCGAGACCTCAGCGCGAACGCGGCGGCAGTATTCGAGATAGACCTGGCCGCTGCCGGTGAGGCTTACGTGCCGGGTGGAGCGATTGAGAAGCCGCAGCCCCAGACGTGCTTCAAGCTGGGCGATGCGCTGGCTGACGGTAGATTTGGGCATCCCGATCCGCCCCCCGGCGCGAGTAAAGCTGCCCGTTTCGGCGACTTCGGCCAGAAGGATCATGTCGTCCACGCTGTACAAAGCGACGCATCCTGTCTCGTGTCGTTGCTCATTGTACAATAACACGGACAAAATTTCCGTATGATCGGAATTGTTGGAACGTTCTTGGCTCGGTAGCCTCGGCACCCGAAGCAGGGAACGCGAAAAATGTCGATCAGTCAGACGGCCCCCAAGGCGGACACGGTGGGCATCCCCATTGCGGCGATGGTTTTCACGGACCTGACGCTTTCCATCGCGGATGCGATCATCAAGGTCACGATCTCGGACATGCCGCTGTCGCAGTTCATTTTCCTGCGGTCCTGCGTCACGCTGCCCTTGTTGATCTCGATCCTGAAATGGCGCTTTCCGCAGGTGTCGTTGCGCCCAGCCTATCCTGGCTGGGCCATCGTGCGAAGCAGCCTGCTTCTGTCGAGCCTGCTGATCTATTACGCTTCGCTACCGCGCCTCGATTTCTCGATGGCGGCGGCGGTCTATTACACGATCCCGCTGTTCATTACCCTTTTTGCGGCCTTCTGGATCAGGGAACCTGTCGGGGTGCAAGGTTGGGTCGGAGTCGCCCTCGGCTTCATCGGTGTGCTGCTCATGCAGAAGCCGCAGGCCGGCGACCTTGGCATCCATGCCGTGATGCCGCTGGTTTCTGCAATTCTCTACGCTCTGGCGATGGTGCTGACGCGCACCAAGAGCCGTGGCGAAAACCCCTTCGTTTTGGCGCTGATCTTCAACCTGATAGCGATCGTTCTCGGGGGCAGCGCTAGCTTGGCGACCGTGATGGCAGGGAGCGAGGGTGGACAAAGCCTGTTCATGGGCGCGTGGATTCCAATGGGCTGGACCCAATGCGCGCTGATCGGGCTTTTGAGCATGACGATGCTGATCGGCAGCGTCGGCACGGCCATCGCCTACCAGTTGGGACCATCCTCGATCATCTCGACTTGGGACTTTTCATATCTAGCCTTCGCAGTGCTATGGGGCGTCGTGCTGTTCTCGGAACGTCTGGATGCGGCTTCCATGCTCGGTATCATTCTCATCGCACTGGCCGGGATTATCGTCATCCGGCGTTAGCGGCGATATATTGGAGCACCGAGTCCGGATGATGGCTTCGGGCTCTTTGCTACTGTCGCAAAACTGCTTGACCTTCGCACGCTGCAAAAGTCTGCGATTCAATTTTGCCAAACTTGGGAAATTGAGACATTCGGCATCAGGAGATGACAACGATCTCCCTTGAGACAGGTTGAGCGTGACGATTTGGAAAGACCCGTGGGGGGAAGACGTTCGGCCCCGCGTACGTTCGACGACTGCGCAGGAAGCGGCCAATGATGTTTAGCACCTGGCCGAAACCCTCATCACCATCGCCGGCAGAGTAACATCAGTTGGGTCGAACGGTAGCCCGGATTCCGGTCGGCCACAATGAGGTCCGGCTTCGTGTCGAACAGGCTTCGATACAGCCCCAACGCCTGCCTCCACGCGTTCTGGTTCTTCAGCTCGTCGAGGTCGCCGAGATGCTGCGACAGCAGCGCGTTGCCGTCGCCCGCCAGGCAGAACGCGGCCTTTAGATCGCCGCCCGCAGCCAGCGCCCTGACCGGGCCATCGAAGCCCGCCGGCAGCGCCAGCGGCTCCGGCGCGAAGCCGCGCGCGCCGCAACACCGAAATGCCGTGCCCGTCGAATCGCACCACGCTGTCGTCGAGCCGGTTGACAATCTCGCAGTCGTGCATCAGCCAGAAGTCGGCGATCCCGGCAAGCTCCTGCCGCGCCTCGTCATTGTCCGTGCATTGCGGCTCGCCCGAGCGATTGCCGGAGGTCATCACCACCGGACCGTCCAGCGCCCGCAGCAAGAGATGATGCAACGGCGTGTAGGGCAGCATGAAACCGAGCCGCTCGTGCTGCGGCGCCACGCCCGCCGCAACGCCGCAGCTGTCACGGCGCTTCACCAGCACGATCGGCGCCGCTCGGTTCCGGCACTGGCCGGCTTGTCGTCGTGTCGATCGCTTCTGTCAGCGAGCGGAAACCGGCGCTGGTGGCTTCGATCCGCTCCATGATCGTGAGAACGTCCTTGAGTGAGCGAGACAGACGGTCGAGCTTCCAGACGACGACAGTGTCGCTCTCCCTCAAATGATCAAGCATCCTGTGCAATTCCGGCCGCTCCCAGCGACCGCCGGAGGCCTCCTCCTTGAGGATACGCTTGCACCCGGCATCGGCGAGCGCCCTGGCCTGCGCCGTGTTCGACTGGTCGTCGCCTCTGCTCACGCGGGCGTAGCCGATCAGCACTCTGGTTCCTTTCGCAAACGGTCGTTTATGGAAGGCCGAGGGTGTCCACGAGAATACAGGTGCGGAGCCTTTCACAATCCTCTTTCCATTATGGCGCCGTAAGGCAAGCGGTTTGTGAAGGGATGAACGATGCCGGGATATCGATGACGAAGACGCAGCGGGAGAAGCTTCCGGTGGAGCGTGACAAGGCGTGGGCGTGCATTGTACCGTTCGGGAGGAATCGACCATGCGAAAGCTCTTGCCCGGCCGGGAGCGAAGATTTAGCGCTCCTCGCGCAGCAACTTTGAACAACGCAGACGTTCCTTCGCGTCGCGAGAGGGGAGAGTACCTGCCGGCCCAAATTGACCAAAGTTTTCAAGGGCCGGATTGACGACATTTCCATCGTATCCGAAGCCCCCGATCTCGGAACGCTTTTCCATAAACTTTTGGAAAAGCGACCAATCCCCCTGCTTGAGCGCTTGTCTCGTTCCGGACCATCCCCACGAGCCAGAGAGCCATATATGGTCCACCAGCCCCTGGCGCTTCATGTGGTGTCCGACCGTGCCCGATCCGTAAACGCCAACGAGATAACGGCCAGCCAACGCATTCCGCACACTCCTGAAGTAGGGTGCTATTCGTGCAAGATGCTGTGGTGTGTGGTAGTCCCAATCGACTGCAAAATAGATTCCGGAGCCTTCGGGCTGTCCCAACGCGGCGGCCAGATCAAGCGCACGACCGGAGTCTCGCTCTCCAGCCGCACCATGCAAGTCTCTGATATTGCCGCCCGCGCCACCCCGCTGCTCGAAGGCCACAGCTACCGATATTCCAGCACCATGAAGGGCGGCGAGTTCCTCCCCTGTCAGACATTTTGAGGGAAATGGTGTACTATTCCGATGGTTGTAGTACCGGATTACTGTATTGACGCCAGATTCTGCCAAGCACACAGCAAAATCGCCGACGTTCTGCGGGACGTCGATAATATCGTGCATAGTCCGTCTCCCCGAAGGCCGAAATTGTATGGAAATGCGCAGTTTATACGGTCACCTCGCCCTCCCACGCTATTTCTTCGCGCAGCCTTTTGATGTCATTTCCCGCAGCCACCAACGCGGCGCAGACGCAATCAGCTATTCCTCTGTTTGCCCTTGGGTCTATTGCAGAATGTCGCTACGTCTCTGACTATGGGACCGCCGGCTGGAGAACAAGCGCAGGTAGTACGGTGAGTCGCTCGGCGAGCTGAAACGGCCGAAAACCTGCGCGATAGTGGATTGCGTTTGCTCGTTTGACAGGTTCAGCGATGCGGAGAGCAATATCGAGGTGATGGCGAGACTGTCAGCGCTTCCAACTTCGACCACGGCAAGGCAGGTTAAAGATAGACGGACTTCCGCGGAGTCGGATTGATCTAGGACGAGGCAATTGAACGCCGTCGGTTCGCCGTGTTTGCTCAGATAGCTACGGATTGCCTTTGCCAGACCGACGCCAGCTTCATTGCCGTCGGCGGCATTCGCGCAAATTGACGCAAAGGCACTGGGCAATTCCGCCACGTCCATCGTGCGGTTTAGCGTTCTTGAAGTCGTGGCGGTTTCCACCTTGTTCGGTACCATTTGCGCGGCATTCTGCCATGCTCGAGAATCCAGAGTCCGGGTTTGGTCTTCGAATAGTTTCTGGACCATGGCAGAGCAAATCCTCTCCGCCTCGAGCGGTTGGCTGCTCTGCGGGCCGATCACCAGGAAAAGGCCCGCAGCTGTTTTTGCGAATGGGTTCATGTCTGCTTCCCTATGGAAGCGGGACCGGAGTTCGCCGGCACCGGGGGCGCGACAGAGCATCGGTAGTTCGCAAGGGCTTACCGGACCGCTCTATCGCATCCATGATGCGGGCGACGTTCGTCCAAATCCACGCTATTGGTTGGGTGCGCTGCTTTCGCGATCAAAGGCCTGACGATCAGACCTGCGGCTTGATGTCTTGTTGCGGCGTCGAGCCACCGTTGAAAAAGTTCTTGGCCTTCTTGAACTGGTCGGTGGAGTTCTTATTCACAAGCTCCTGGAAGTTTTCGTGATCGGGGCCGCCTTTGCGGATCCGACGGGTCTGAACAAGATTGGTGACCTCGGCATAGTCCATGTCGACGCGGACGTAGTGGGTCGACGAACAAGAGGATTTCAGCTCGAGGAAGTGCTCTTTGAACTCGATCTGCCGCAGAACGATTGCTCCGTAGTCGTAATATCCGCCTGCCCCATTATCGAGAAGGTAGCTCTGGTAGGTGCATGTCAGCGCCTTGTATCGCTGCGCCTTGCCGTTTGCACTGAAGGTGAGATTCCCCATTTCTGTAAGGAAGGACTGGAAATCCAGCAGCAACGATGCCCCGTCGGTAATGATCGCCTTGGCAATCAGCGAGAGGAAAGTAGCTGAGACCGACGTCCCGGCCACCTTTTTTGAAAAACTCTTCAGTTTTTGCCTGCCCATAGAGAGATCTGGAATGTTGCCAACAACATCGGTCCATGTGTTGATATCAAGCTTCTGTGCATCGATGTTCGCATAATGGGTATGCATGTAGTCGTTAATAATTCCTCCTATTGCCAGTAGATTGTCCTGATTCTCATTGAGGGTGCCGCTGTACGTCGGATCGTCGGTTTTTTGGCCGATGAGGTGAAACTGCACTGTCCCTTGAGCGTTGGCGATCGTGTCGTCACTGGGGGGCGCAGCATCTAACTGGGCCAAAACAAGGGGCTTGGCGTAGAAAAATGCGGACGCCGCCTCATAGTGTTCTTTGGAATAGCGCTGTTCATGCTCTTGAACATTCACTGAAAATGCGTTCGACATGCTTTATCCTCCTGCTGTGAGACATCAGCGTTGGTCGAGAGCTTAAGGTGCCCAAAGCGCGGAAACGCCTCGGAGATGAGATGATCTTTGCGTGCCCGCGTCGCCTTATACCAATTCGCTCCGGCCCCCACCTTTGCGTTAGACAGGCTTTTCTCTGCGCCGTATCATTTTGCGATAGCGCAGTGGCGAGAGGCCATGAAACGCCTTGAAGGCTGTGGAGAAGTTGTTGCTGTTCTCGTAGCTGAAGGATTCGGCGACCTTGGCGATGCTTTCATGCCCGTTACGCAACCGGTCAGCAGCCTCCGTCATCCGGTAGCGCCGTAGCCAAGTCATTGGCCCGCAGCCAAACGATGTCTCGAAACGGGTGGTGAGCGTTGTCCTGTTGGTCCCTACCATTCGCGCCAATTCGACGCGGGTGATCTGCTGATCGACCCGCTGCGCCAGCAGACTGCATGAATTCTGAACGATCGGATCGGCTGAGAAGAAAGGCGGGGTAGAACGCTGCGCGAACTGAACGATGCAGGCGGTAAGTCTGCGCAGAACTTCCTGCTCGGTGAGCGGCCACAACAGGTAATCGGAATACCCGTTGGAGAAGACCGCTTGTCGATCCAGGCTCTCTTCCAGAACCAGAGCCAGTTTGACAGGTTCGGGCGAGAGCTTCGCACGCCCGTGCTTGTCGTGAATCGGTTCGCGACAATCGACGATGACGATCTGCGCGGAGCGCCCTGCCCGCAATAAACGGTGATCAAGGATATCGATCTGCCTCAGAGAACTCGCGATTAGTGCCAAGGACTTGCATGCTTCGGGGTCCGAGCCAAGATATGCTGCCAGCATGCAGGCACCTCACAGACACCATGGGAAGCTGGCCTGTGGAAGGCTTGGCGCGGCCGAATGGCGGTCGAAGAGAGGCGGTTTTTGGCCTGTATATAGATGGCTGGGCGTATGATACCTTCTCGTCTGGCCCTGTTGCCTCGCTTCAAATTGTCGAAACCGGCACGGTTTCAATGCGCTGGCACAGCAGAGCCAGCTTCCCCTCCCAACGGGCGAGCAGGGCAATAAACTTTTTCCGTCATATCCTGACGATAGCCCCGGATTCGGATCACGTTTCTTGCCTAGGCGACTCATCAGTCACTTGCCTTCCCAGTTGGGATATTTTGCTCTCAGTTCCCGCCGCCGCGGCGACGGCGATCTCGTGGCGCAGCCAACGATGCTCCGGGTCGCGATGGGAACGCTCGTGCCAAATCAGCGCGACTTCATAGGGTGTCAATTGCACAGGCGGATCCATAATCGCTAGCGGCAGCAAGGCGGCGATCCTGGTCGCGACGCGGCGTGGTACAATCAACAGCAGATCGGTCGCCGCGATCGCCAACGCGGCCGTCAAGATGTTGGAAACCAACACCGGATCGCGACCCTGGAGATCTAACTTGACCAGTTCGTCATGCACCCGGCCGAAGCCGTCTTTGGAGTCCAAGGCAATGGCTGCGTGGCGCAAGGCCGCGAAGCTCTCGATTGTCCATTCCCGCGCCAGGGCTGGATGGTCGTGGCGCAGCAGGCAGGCAAACCGGTCGGAGTAGAGGCTGCGCCTCAAGTATCCGGGCGGCGAGGCGCTAATCTGCCCTATAGCCAAATCGATCTCGCCTAGCTCAAGCCGCCGCATCGCGCCGGAGAGAAGCGGATCGATGACGACGTCCAGATGAGGCGCGTGCTGGCGCAGCCGGGGCAGGAGCCGCGGCAGCAGGACCAGTCCTTGATGATCGGGCATCGCCATTATCGCCTTCGATCGCCAATTGGCTTGGGCAAGACTGCCGTTCACTATCCCGCGGATCGCATCCAGCACCGGCGGCAGCATTCGGCTCAAGCGTTGGGCCTGCGGGGTCGGAACCAGGCCCATGGAGCCGCGAACCAAAAGATCGTCGTTGAAAATGCCACGCAGCCTCCTCAACGCTCGGCTCATCGAGGGCTGGCTCAAGCCCACGTGTCGAGCCGCATGCGTGACGTTGCGGTGTTCCAGCAGCGCTTCGAGAGCAAACAGCAAGTTCAGGTCAATCGACGCCAGCATTTGCCGCTGCCGTGTGGCGCGAGGTTCCGCGACAAACGGCTGCGCCCGCTTTTTTGAAGTTTCGCGACTGCAAGCGAGCTCATCCACGGCCTTCTCCTCTCGTCTTAGTAAGCGGTGTGCTCGCGCTAAGCGTCAGCACATTCGGCATCGCTCAGCGAGGCCGAAATGCTGCCTGATTCACTTGGTCGCGGTCAGCCTCATGCTGGCGAAGCTAGGCCCAGGAACGCGGCAAAGCTCAGCGCTGATCCAGGCCTAACAGAAAGTCGTCGCACCAGCGATAGACGTTGTATTCGCGGAGCCGGCCGATCATCGCCCGCCAACGATCGATCCGCTCATCTAACTGCATGTCCAGGGCTTCTTCGATGGCCCTCGCCATCGCTTCCGGATCGTAGGGATTGACGAGGATCGCTCCGCCTAGCTCTCTGGCTGCGCCGGCAAAACGCGAAAGCACGAGAACACCTGGATTCTGTGGGTCCTGTGCGGCGACATATTCCTTAGCTACAAGGTTCATGCCGTCGCGGAGCGGCGTGACCAGGCCGACGCGTGCCATGCGGTATAGACCGGCGAGCTCGCTGGGTCCAACGGACCGGTTGATGTAGTGAACGGGCATCCAATCGATCGTTCCGAGTTCGCCATCAACGCGCCCCACCCGCTCGGCGACGTCCTTTTGCATCGCCAGATATGCCGGTATTTCCGTGCGGGATTTCGGTGTGATCTGCAGCAGTTGCGTCTTGCCGATGCGGTGGTCGTTGCTCCGCAGGAAGCGGTCAAACGCGACGATGCGGTTCTCGATGCCCTTCGAATAGTCGAGGCGGTCGACGCCGATCGCGACTTTACAACCGGGAATCCTTTGAGAGGGCTCCTGCAGAGTCTCGCTGCGCGCCGCCTGCTCGGCCAGTCGTTCGAACTCGGCCGTGTCGATGCCGATCGGAAAAACGCCGCAGCGAAACACACGTCCATAGGCTTGGCACACACCGTTTGTGATGGGGTCCGGTAACCCCTGACGGCGCAAGCATTCGGCGAAGTTACTAAGATCGTCATCGGTATGAAAGCCGACGAGGTCATAGCACGAAAGCCCGCGTAGCAAATCATCATAGTGCGGTACGGTGAAGAGGATGTCCGCCGCCGGCCACGGAATGTGCAGGAAGAAGCCGATCTTATTGCCGCAGCCGAGGTTCCGCAGTTCTTTCGCAAGCGGGATCAGGTGATAGTCGTGCACCCATATGACGTCGTCGTCGCTGATGAGCGGCTGCAACAGCTTTGCAAACAGTCGGTTGACGCGCTGATATCCGGACATTCGTGCTTCGGAATACTCGGCGAGGTCGACTCGGCAGTGGAAAACCGGCCAAAGAACCCGGTTGGCAAAGCCGTAGTAATAGTCGTCCAAATCTGTCTGCGAGAGATCGGTAAGCGCATAATTGATCCCGCCGGCCTCCCGGCGTGAGATCGGCCCTGACGGGTCCTCCCCGGCTTTCACCTTCCCCGACCAGCCCATCCATAGGCCGTGCCTTCGCCGGAGCGCAGCGCTCAGCGCAATCGCCATCCCGCCTGGCGGCGGGGAACCATGCTCGTCGGGCAGCGAAACCCTGTTTGAGACTACGACCAGTCTACTCATCTCCACTCTCCTGCTCTCGGACATCCCGCCGTTCATGAAAGCTCCGCCCCCTGAGCGATCTGCACAATAAGACATGCAAGTTCAAAAGAAAGGATAGCATGGGTCTAGAAAGGAGATTGGAATTAGATAAAAGGTTGGGCATCATGAGTTTCCTGTAGACAGTGGAATTAACATCAAGGCGAGTTCTGCGTCTGATCAATAAATCTCGACGAATCCATACGAATGTCAACTTTTCAGCGATTTAAATTGAAACAAAGCTGAACTGAATTGGAGCCGCCGGGAGAGGAAGTTGGGTGCAAAAGCGCTCCAGTGATGGTGCCAGAGGACCGGAGCGATACGAATCTCAGCGGGGATAAACCCGGTCTGCCGAACGAGTGGTCGCAGAGGACGGACAATCCATCAAAAACTAGCAGGCTTTGGGGGCACTGTTGCGCAGCAGGAACTCTGCATAGGACCTATTTGTCTGCGCTATTCCGCAATACGCCTGATGAAGATTGTCCCACCTGCTGAGCGTCACTAATTTGACTACCGTCCCCGGCAGCCCAAGCTGCAGTCAATAGGAAGTGACCATGAAGAACATTCTCATCGTCGGTCAGGACGCGTTGACGAGAGAACCGCTTATGGGCTTCTTGTCTAAGCATGAGTTTAACATCAGAGCGGTCGAAAACCGCCAGCAGGCCGCCAGCAATATGGCTTCTGAAGCGATTGATCTAGCAATTGTCGACCTGAGCTACGGCCGAGAGGACGGTTTGCAGTTCGTTCGAGATTTTGGTGCCAAGAGGGATCTTCCGATCATCATCATCAGCGGTGACTTCGTAGATGAGGCCGACAAGGTGATTGGCCTCGAAACCGGCGCTCGCGACTACATTACTATGCCCTTCGGGCTTACGGAGTTCCGCGCCCGCGTGCGCGCCGCTATGCGCCAGCGGCCGGAGCGTGACCGAAACACCATCTACCGTTTCGATGACTGGCGAGTTAGCACCAAGCGTCGGAGCTTGCGCCGGGGAACGGATCCTGACGTCAAGCTCACCGCCGGCGAGTTCAACCTCCTGATGGCCTTTCTCAAGAACCCAGGTCGGGTCCTTTCACGTGAGCAGCTTCTGATGGCGACCCGTGTCTATGATCAGGAGGTCTACTACCGCAGCATCGATGTTCTTATCGTCCGCCTTCGCCGTAAGTTGGGGCAGGATAAGGCGCCGCGCCCGCAGTATATCCGCACCGAGCGCGGCGCGGGGTATATTTTCGACAGTGTCGTGAATATTGAGGAACTAAGGACGCGCCGTGGTTGATGGACGGCCAAGATCGCGCGGGAAGCGAACGTGACCCAGCACCACTGCAGGCGCTTCAGAATATCACGAATAGGGTCAGGCTTTACCTTCATAGGAATGGCCTCCAGCCACCTGGGCACCTCGTACTATCGGCGTTTCGCGGACCGGTAGGGCCGCGCTGATTTCTGCGTGGACTGATGACGGCGATCGCTTCGGAGTTGGTTGTTGAGATTGCCGATTTTGGCATCGCGGTGGCGGTTTGCGCCGCCTTCGTCGTCATGCGGGCGCAGTTCGCCCCTGGTGCCATACGGGCGGGTGAGATTGTAGGCGAGATTGGCCATGCCGATCTTGGTCTGGCCCGCCCGATGCCGATCGTGCCCACGAACAAGAACTCGCGAGCAGCGGCTGTGGCGGCGACGTAACCTTCGGCCTTGCCGATCGCTTTACCAGTCGCCTTCGTCTGTACCATCAGACCGGCATATTCGCGCGAGGCATCCAGGTCGCAAGCCAAGACGCGATTTCAAATAAGGGGCCTCTCGCGGCGCCGACAAGGTTTCGGGATTTTCCGCTCCTCGCAGGTCGGTAGTGACTGTTGCATACGTGCAACTCAAGCGCGAAGAGTTATCTCAAGGGCAACACTATTCTTGAATTCGGCGGTCAGAATGCGAGTAATCAGCCAAACTCGCCCGATCGAGTCTTCTCGCTACGGGCCACCAATCAACCTGGGACGCCCCTGTGAGTGCCGATACCATTGCTGGCGCAGTGAGCCGGGAGAGCCTCTCTTTCCCATACCTCCGCATTAAACCCGAGACCACTGTGCCAGCCCAGCGCCCTCCGCCGGCTGGCAGCAAGATGACGGCTGCCAAACGATGGGGCTCCGTGCTCTAAAGATAGAAAATGACGTTTGGCCTACTGCACACCGGGATTTTGCCTGTGATCGCTGCCACAAGCCATCGGTGGTCTTGGTGGTAACGAAACCGCATGCGTATGTTTGCCCGCTGTGTCTAGACGGCGATCCTGCCGAGCAAACTGAGCGTTTTGACTAACATTCTCGGCAAGCTTAGAAGGAGTGGTTCGCTCGATAACAACAAACCCCGAAAATACCTCGCTCATTGTCCGGGCCACGCGCTATCTGGATCGTGGAATTTCGTTTCATGAAGAAAACAGCGGCAGTTTTTAATGAGAGATGAAGTAACCGATCTTTTAACTGAGTTGGCCCTTTGGGCGAATGTGGTGATGAAATCGGAAAGGGGCGATAGAATTAAAATTTGCGCCGCCTACGACGCCGGTCTGCAGCTAATCGCTGAGCGTACTACGCCCGGGTCTCCGCCCCGACCGGGCATTGAAGCTTGCATCCTGCAGCATGAGAAACTGAAGGCTGCCGAAGACATCAGCTGCGTAGGTTGGATACTGGCCGCGATCGCCACGCGTGTTGGGGAACGAGATCTTCCGAAATGGGAGGAAGCTCAGAAGGTCATTGGCGCCACGGTTCGGTTGCTTAGTCGCTACCGTCAAACTCGCGTTCATTGAAGCCATGGCCGCGTCGGCGGAATGGCATTACAATGCTGTCGAGCATTCCCTGTAGCGTTGCACGGACGATGACGCCGGTAATTTACGGCTGTATGAACTGAGTGTCTCCGTCTCCGGCTGCGTCAGAAAACAGGTAAGTCAGTCGTTGTCGGGTTGGAAAAGAGGAAGGTCGCTGGAAAAGCGCGGCCAACCCGCCTTCGCTTGCACACAGCCTGCGTTTTGCCAGCTCCTCAACCGCAACGTGCTGTCAATCTTCGTCTTGCCATGTCTTGAACGCCGAACTGTTCACGCCATTGGCGCCGCTTTGTCATCCCGTGCCCCGAAATGAGGCCGTCGTTCGAACGATATGCGCAGTTGCTTATCCGCCAGAAACCGGCGAGCCAGATCGGTGTCGCGCTTACCCACGCGTGACACCCAGTCCGAAAACAGGCGAACCGCGCGCCGGTTCATATGCCGCGAAGGACAGACCAGCCAGTATCCCGGAAACTCGATGACCTCGAACTCTATCGAGACCGGAACCAGAGAACCTGACACCAGGTCCTCGAATGCGATGGATGTGCTTTCCAGGACCACACCTGCACCGTCCTTCGCCAGTTGAACCGACATTGACGAACGGTCGAAACGATAGGGATACGTCATGCGGGCGCCCTGGATACCGTTGCACGGCAGCCAATAATCCCACCGGAAATAAGCCTTCACACTGTCGATCAACCGCGCATGGCGAAGCTGCTCGCGCGGATCCGGTGAGATCGCGCGCAGTTCGGCAAGATAGGAAGGCGAGCACATCGGCAGGATCAGATCGTTGACGACGCAATCCGAATAAAGGCCGGCCCAGCCGCCGTCGCCATAACGAAGATCGAGATCGATGACCTCCGTTTCGAAATCCGAGAAATTGGGCGTGGCGTCGACGCGCAAATTCCAGCTCGGATAGCCCTTGCTGAACTCGGCCAACCGCGGCGCCAGCCATTTCTCGCCGAAGGAAGGACTGACGCGCAGGCTAAGCTGGAAGCTTTCGCGCTGCCGCACGATGGCATTACGCACCTCGCGTATGGATTCGAAAGCCTGGGTGGTGGTCTGGAAGAGCCGCTCACCGTCGATCGTGAGCGAGAGATGGCGCTTTTCGCGCTGAAAAAGCCGGACCCCGAGTTGGTGTTCGAGCAGCCGCAGCTGCTGGCTGACCGCCGAAGGTGTCACCTGCAATTCCTGCGCGGCCTTTGCCACGCCGCCGAGCCGCGCGACCGCCTCGAAATGCGTCATCGAATTGAACTTGATGTCTGACATCGTCCTCGTCAGTTAAGCTCAGCTACACAGAATATTAAGAAACGAGAATTGAGCCTAATGTCAATCGGTCGCATCATCCTGTGGTCTCGGGAGGAGATGCAGGATGGAACCGGGTTCACCCCAAAGCTTGGGTAGTGCCGGCAATGTGCCGGCAGTTGGACAGGCATCGACCAGGAAGCCCTGATCGAGGCTTCCAATGTCAAGAAGAACTACGGCGCAACACGGGTCCTTCGGGGCGTGAGTTTTCAGGTCCGGCCTGGCGAAATCCACGCGCTCCTGGGCGGCAACGGCGCCGGCAAAAGCACCCTGATCCGCATCATCACCGGGCTGATCTCACGCGATGCCGGCGATATTAGCTTCGCCTCGTCGAAGGCCGGCCACACCAGCCCGATCATGGCGGTGGTGCATCAGGAGCTGGCGCTATTGCCCGAGCTGTCGGTCGCGGAAAACATCGGCATTGTGCATGCGAGGTCGGGCTGGTCGCAGATCAGCCGTCGCCGCATGCGCGAAACCGCGCTCGGAGCGCTGCGGCTGATTGACCCAGCGATCGGCGAAGAGATCATCGATTTGCCGGCGCGCAAATTGTCCCTCCACGAAGGCCAGATCGTCGAGATCGCTCGTGCCCTTTCCACCGGAGCCGAAGTGCTGCTTCTCGACGAGCCCACGGCCAATCTCACTGCCGGCGAGACTGCCAAACTCTTCTCGGTGCTGAAGCGGTTGGTGCACGAGGAAGGCATCGGCATCGTCTTTGTTTCTCACCGTATGCGGGAAATCCGCGCGCTCTGCGATGTCTGCACGATCTTGCGCGATGGCGTCACGATCGCGAATGCCACGCCGCTTGCATCGCTCAGCGACGCCGAAATCGTCCAGCAGATGGGCCAACACGCGCAGCGTCCGGCAAGGCACCGCAACCCGCAAAAACACCTCCGACAGGGCATACCAGTCGAACTCCTCGGCCCCGGCGACGTCAGGATAGCGATTTCGTCCGGCACCATCCTGGGACTGGCCGGCGCGCCCGCAGGCCCGACCGGCCTCATTGCTCCCCTGGTGGGCGCCGGACCCGGGGCTGGCTGGCGCCTTTCCGGCGAGGGTTTTGCGGACCGCTTCTCGTCTCCAGCGGCAGCGGCGCGGGCCGGTATCGGCTTTGTTTCGGGCGACCGCGCAACCAAGGGGATCCTTTCGCAGCTGCCCATCGTCGATAACGTGCTTGCAGCACGCAGGGTTCGCGAAAGACGGCGGATCGTGGCCGCAGCCGAGCGGCAGGAATGTCACGATCTCGTTTCAGCGCTGAAGTTGAAAGCCAGCTCGATCTGGGACCTGCCGGCCTCGTTGTCCGGCGGCAACCAGCAGAAGCTTCTCGTCGCACGCTGGCTTGGGCTGCCGCTCCGGATGGTGGTGCTGGAAGAGCCGACGCGTGGCGTCGACATCGGCACCAAGCATGACATTTACGGTTTGATCCGGGAGATGGCCGACGCTGGCGCGATCATCATCTGGTGGTCGACCGAGAACGTCGAACTGCTCGAGCTTTGCGACGCCATTTTCGCCTTTGACACCGATGGGCAGCCGAAGGGATTCCTGCCTGAAGAGCACTACACCGAAGACGGGCTCGCCGAACTGACGGGGATGGCGGCATGACCGACGCGAGCAACGGCACCACGACCACCGACAAACTCCGGACCACCAACTCGCGCGTCCCAGCAGTTCTTTTGTCCTACCGAACGGAAGGCGCGATTGCCGCCGTAATCGTCGTCCTGCTGCTGGCCGTCGGCATGTTCGTGCCCGCTGCACTCAGCATGGGCAATGTGCAAAACATCATCCAGGCCGCCGCGCCCCTCATCATCATGTCACTCGGTGTTTTGCTGGTCGTGGTCACCGGCGGCATCGATCTTTCGGTCGGTTCAGTCTTTTCCTTGACCGGTATGGTGACCGCGCTGGCGATGGCCAGTGGCGCCGACGGACTGACCGCCAGTGCTGCCGGCCTGGCCGTCGGCCTTGTCTTCGGCTCGATCAATGGTCTTCTGGTCACGGTCGTTGGGCTCGCGCCTTTCGTCGTCACGCTCATCACCTACGCGGTGGCGGGCAGTCTGGCCTTCATCGTCACGAATGGTCGTTCGATGCCGATCGGCGCGCCGGATTTCTGGCTCCTGAATTCGGGCGAGATCATCCCGGGCGTCCCCAACCATCTTCTGTTCTGCATCATATTGATGATCGCGCTGGAATACGTCCTGCGAAAGGTCGTGCTCGGACGCTGGTTCTATGCCGTCGGCTCGTCGGCAATTGCTGCCCGGCTGCTCGGCATCCCGGTTCTGCGCATCAAGTTTGCCGCCTATGTCGCTTCGGGCCTGCTTGCCTCTTTCGCCGGCCTGTTGACGGTAAGCTACATCCTCAACGCCGAAGCCACGGCCGGCGCCAGCCTGATGCTGCAGGCAATCGCCGCCGTCGTCATTGGCGGGGCCAGCCTCTTTGGCGGAACCGGCAGCGCGATCGGTGCCGTGCTGGGCGCTCTGATGATCACCTGCATCCAGAACGGCGTGAACCTCATCGGCGTGAACAGCTTCTGGCAAGGCTCCGTCACCGGCGCCGCGATCCTGCTCGCGGTTCTGATCGACCGCTTCAGCAGCAAGAACCGACTCTAGATCATCAACGGGAGGAACCAAGATGAAGTTGAAGACCATACTACTTGCAGCATTGGCGGCGGCCGCCTTGTCCAGCGCATCATACGCACAGGACAAAAAGACCGTCGCTTACATCGCCCCGTCGCTGGACATCTCCTACTGGCAATGGGTCGGGTACGGCGTGAAGGAGAAGGCCAAGGAACTCGGCATGGATTATGTCGAGTACACTTCGGAAAACTCACCCGCCAAGCAGATGGACAATGCGCGGACCGCCGTGACCAAAGGCGTCGCGGCCATCGTGATCGGCCCCGTCAGCTCGACCTCGACACCGCCGCTGCTCGACTATCTAGCGAAGCAGAAAGTGCCGATCGCCTTTGCCGGCATCGGGCCGCAACCGGGCCTCACCAACTATACGTCCTCGGTCACCGCGAACAACTATGAGACCGGCAAGGCGCAGGGGAAATTCACCTGCGAGCTTGCCAAGGAGCGTGGCGGCAACAAGGTTGGCATGCTGTCGCTGCCGCAGGACCGGGAGAATGCACAGAAATACCTCAAGGGCGCCAAGGAGGCGTTTGCCGCCGACGGCTGCGACCTCGTCCAGATGCTGGAAACGCGCGGTCTAACAATCAACGAGGCCGTCACCCAGGCAAACGACCTTTTGACCGCCAATCCCGACATCAAGGCCATCTACGGCATGTATGACGAAGCCGGCACCGGCGCCGCCAAGGTGGTCGAGACCCGGGGCCTCACCGGCAAGATCGGCATCACCGTAGCCGACGGCTCGCCGACCACGATCGCGCTGCTCAAGAAAGGAGCGCTCCAGGGCATCTTCTTCCAGGAGGCAGTAGGCCAAGGCATCGACGGAACCCAACAGGTCTACAACGCACTGACGGGCGCGCCGGTGACCCAGGATCTGGCCTTGGTCATGCCTCTTGTTACGGCCGACAAGGTTGACAGTCCCGAGGCCAAGAAGGTCATCGCCCGCGTCTTTCCCCCGAGCAACTGACCGCCACCCAATGGACCCGCCGGCTTGGCCGGCGGGTCCAGACCTCAAGCAAGGAGTCCCGACCGTGGCCGAGCTGCCGTTCATCGATCCGCACCATCATTTGTGGGATCTGGAGGCCAATTATTATCCGTGGCTGACCGACGGGGTTAAGCCGTCAGCCTTCGGTGACTACGAGGCGATCCGAAAAAGTTACCTTCTCCAGGACTATCTTGAGGACGGCAAGAACCAGAACCTCGTAAAATCGGTGCACCTGGATGTGGGGTTCGATCCCAGCGATCCGGTTGGGGAGACGCGCTGGCTGCAGGAGATCGCCGACAAGCGGGGGTTTCCCCACGGCATCGTCGGCTATGCCGACCTGTCTAGACCCGATGTTGGCGAGCTCCTCGACCGCCACATGGAATATCCGAACTTCCGCGGCATTCGGCAGTCGATGAACTACCATGCCGACGCCGCCAAGACCTATCAGGCGCGGCCGGAGGTGAGCCGGACACCCGAATGGCGGCGTGGTTTCCGGGAGCTGGCGAAGCGACGGCTGAGCTTCGACCTGCAGCTCTACTATCCCCAGATGGGCGAGTTCCTCGAACTCGCGCGCGACTTTCCCGACGTCCAGATCATTCTCAATCACACCGGCATGCAGGTCGACGGCGCCGAGCATTTTGGCGCCTGGAAAAAAGGCATGCACCAGTTGGCGCAAGCGCCGAACGTCGCCTGCAAAATCTCGGGCCTCGGCATGGGCGACTGGACTTGGACCACGGCCTCGATTCGTCCTTATGTCGAGGAGGCGATCGCAGCCTTCGGCGTCGGCCGCTCGATGTTCGCGACGAACTTCCCCGTCGACAAGCTGTTCTCGAGCTTCGACGCCATTTTGAACGCCTTCAAGGAAATTACGATCGCCCACCCGCACGAGGAGCGGCTCGCGCTGTTCCATGACAACGCTGCCCGGTTCTACCGACTTTAGATCACCGGCAAAGAGAAATAGCAGGAGAGTTCGACATGTTGCTGAAGGGCAAGGCCGTGGTGATTTCAGGGGCCGCGAGCCCTCGGGGGATAGGCCGCTCCACGGCAACGCTGATGGCGGAGCAAGGCGCGCGCATTGCTATTCTTGACCTCGATGAGCAACAGGCCCGTGACGCCGCCGAGTCGCTTGGGCCCGAGCACATTGGCCTCGCCTGTAACGTCGCCGACCTCGATGCGTGCAAGAGGGCTGCTGCCGAAGTGGCCGAAGCCTTCGGCAAGGTCGACGTGCTGTGCAACATTGCCGGGATCACGCAGCCCGCAAAGACACTGGATATCGGCCCGGCTGACTGGGACCGCATGCTCGATGTCAACCTACGCGGCGTGCTCTATCTCAGTCAGGCATTCATCCCGAACATGCGCGAAAATGGCGGCGGCTCGATCATCTGCATGTCGTCGGTTTCGGCCCAGCGCGGCGGCGGCATCTTCGGTGGCCCGCACTATTCGGCTGCCAAGGCGGGTGTTCTGGGGCTTGCCAAGGCCATGGCGCGCGAATTCGGGCCCGACCGCATCCGCGTCAACTGTGTCACACCGGGCCTGATCCAGACCGACATCACTGGGGGCAAACTGACCGACGCCATGCGCGCCGACATCATCAAGGGGATCCCGCTCAGCCGGCTGGGCGACGCACGCGACGTCGCCGGCGCCTATCTCTTTCTGGCGTCCGATCTGGCCAGCTACATCACCGGCGCCGTGATCGACGTCAACGGTGGGATGCTGATCCATGGCTGAGAGGACACCGGATCTTGAGATGCCTCGCGCCGGCAGCAATGTCAGCCTGGCCGAACGAGCCTATCGTATCCGCCGACATGCCGTCCGGATGGGTCAAGTCCAGGGCCAAGGTTACGTCGGACAGGCGCTGGGTATCGCCGACGTGCTTGCCGTCGCCTATTTCCATGCGCTTCACTACCGGCCGGACGACACGCTGTGGGAGGGACGCGACCGCTTCCTGCTGTCGATCGGACACTACGCCATCGCGCTCTACGCGGCGCTGATCGAAGCGGGCGTGCTGCCGGAGGAAGAGCTCGAGACCTATGGCAGCGACGATAGCCGCATGCCGATGTCCGGCATGGCGGCATACACGCCCGGCATAGAGATCACCGGCGGCTCGCTCGGTCACGGCCTTGGCATCGCTGTCGGTATGTGCATGGGGCTGAGGCGCAAGCAGAGCGACAGTTTCGTCTATAACCTCCTGTCCGACGGCGAACTCGGCGAGGGTTCGACCTGGGAAGCGGCGATGTCGGCGGCCCACCACAAGCTCGACAATCTCATTGCCATCGTCGACTTCAATAACCAGCAGGCCGACGGTCCATCGACGGCCATGCTTTCCTCCGAGCCGGTGACAGACAAGTTCGAGGCGTTCGGCTGGCACGCGCAGCGCGTCGACGGCAACGACATCGAAGCGGTCCGCGTGACCTTCGACCTGGCGCGCGGGCTGAAGGAGCCTCGTCCACGTGTGATCGTCTGCGATACCCGCATGGCCAAGGGTGTGCCGTTCCTGGAAACCCGCGACATCACGCATTTCATCCGCGTCGAACCGCATGAATGGGCGCTGGCGCTCGAAGCTTTGGAAAAGGGACGTCCGCGTTGAGGTTGTCAAAGTTCGCGCCGCGCCACGCCGCCAATGCCGGTGAGCGCAAGACCTCGGCGATGATCGCGTCGATCGCGCCCGATGGCGTACCGACACGCAATGCGCCGTTCGGGCACACACTGGCCAGACTGGCGCACCAGCGGGCCGGGATAGTTGGCCTGACGGCGGACCTCGCGAAATACACGGACCTCCATGTCTTCGCACAGGAGCATCCGGATCGCTTTTATCAGATGGGCATGGCGGAGCAGGTGCTGATGAGCGCCGCCGCCGGCCTGGCGCGGGAGGGCTTCACGCCTTTCGCGACGACCTATGCCGTCTTCGCATCGCGACGTGCCTACGATTTCATCTGCATGGCGATCGCCGAGGAGAAACTCAATGTGAAGATCGTCTGCGCCTTACCGGGGCTGACGACCGGCTACGGCCCCAGCCACCAGGCGACGGAGGACATCGCGATCTTCCGCGGGATGCCGAACCTGACGATCATCGACCCTTGCGACGCGCTCGACATCGAACAGGCCACGGAGGCGATCGCGGACTACAACGGGCCGGTCTACATGCGGCTTTTGCGCGGCAAGGTCCCTGTCGTGCTCGACGAGTACGATTACACATTCCAAATCGGCAAGGCACGCCTGTTGCGCGAGGGTGAGGATGTGCTGTTCATTTCAACCGGCCTGATGACCATGCGCGCGCTGGAGGCGGCGAAGGCGCTTGAAGCCGACAGGATCGGCTGCGCCGTTCTGCATGTTCCGACGATCAAGCCTCTGGATACGGAGGCGATACTTGCCGCTGCGCGCCGTCCGGGACGGCTAGTGATAGTGACCGAGAACCACACCATCATCGGTGGGCTGGGCGAAGGTGTCGCCGCGCTGCTGATGCGGGAGGGAGTGGCCCCAGTCTTTCGCCAGATCGCCCTGCCCGACGAGTTCCTCGACGCTGGCGCGCTGCCGACGCTTCACGATCGCTACGGGATCTCAACTTCCGAGCTCGTGCGCCGCGTCCGCACTTGGAGCGAGAAGTAAGAGCTCTCCCCATGCAACAGTTGAGCCATCGACTTGAACTGTGAGCTGGCTAACCCCGCCGCGGTTGTCGCGCTCGTCACAGCGTTGTGGACTAAGGACCTGGGCTTCCCTGATGCCTGTCAATCGGGCACATCCTGCGCGGCACTGGTTGAGCACCGGCCTCCTGTTCAGATGCGGCTGGACGAGCTGTCTTCCAGTGGTAAGGAGAGAACTTCCTAGGATCTTGAACACACATCGAGGGCATTCGAGGACTTGGTGTCAGGCCCCCTGGTGCCGGTCTCCCGCGAGTTCGACGTAAGCAAGTTTCGGGATGTTGGCTCGTCTGTCCTTCGCGGCATATGGACCGGCGCGCGGCTCGCCTGTTCTCGGAACGGGTGTCACGGCACCGGTTTGGTCGAAGGTTGGTGGCGCGAAGCGAAAGAAGCTGGCCGCAACTACCTCGCCCGCCAGCAGGGCGACGCCGTCCTGGCCGCCGCCGGCTACAACTTCTCGCTCCTGCTCCGGTAGCGGAAGGCTCTTTTGGGGCTACTCATCGCCGCCCTCAAAAGTCAGCCGAAGGAGCTCGAAGCCTGACGGCCGATTACGGACATCTGCTGTTCGAGCAGGCAATCCCGAGCGACAACGGTGTCGTTGACGAACTGCGGCCTCATTTCGAGTCCGCCCATCTCGACGCACGGGAAGTGTATCACCGTACATCAGGATCGACTTCCATCCTGCGCCAACGGGCCCAGACTCCGGTATCATGCAGAGGTGGAAAGCTCATCTTCGGTCTGGCTCGCGATCCGGCTCGCGTTCGTGAGATTTCTCTGCGCCACCGGTCGCCGGGCTGAAGCGTCAGGATATCGGCGAAGACGCGGCATTCTTGAGCGTCCAGCTTGGGCGCGAGCCAAAGAGTAAATTCGGATCGCAGCAATGTTACGATCGCAAGCGGTGACACTCGGTCCGTAGGCCCAACTTTGATCAATCGCGGCCGGGCGCCAATCTTTCACCGCAGGTCCCCGAGCGCGCGCATGCAGTGCCTCCCAGCATTTGTCGGCCGGCGAGCAACGAATTTGCCCTGCAGTGGATGACATTTAGCTGGCCAATCTGCTTGCGGTGATCGATGCGGGGGCAGCATTGTTGGGGTTTGCACGAAACCCGCGTCGCACTGAGCCGGCATCAGCCGCCCCGATCTCGCCAAGCAACAAGGACAGGCCGCACCTAACCCAAGGCCACCGAAGCGGCACGGACGTTCAGTCGATGTTTACCATTCGCTATTATCTTTCGCGAAGCGGCAAGGTTCTGAGTACCGCGCAAGTCAAAGGGCCTGCTCCAGACAATGGGGCGGGCCTTTTTGCGTCACTTTGGAGAACGGACTCCAACGAATTGCCGGTTACCTGAAAAATAGGCCCCAGGCTGTGAAACGTCGAACGTGGCCGGGTTGTTGGTGCATCCGCAATGGGTTGGAAGGCAGGCCCCATTCTCGCGATACTCTGCCAGCGTCAGGGCTGGGCCAGCGGTAGGTTAGGGCGTCACGACCCGCAACATGGCGGCGTCATAGACGAATGAAACACGATTTCGTCCATGTTGTTTCGCTTCAAAAAGGCACCGTCCGGCAGTGCGAAGGACGTCCTGAGCATCTGCATTGGGAGAAATTTCCGCGCCTCCAATGCTGACAGTCACTTTCACCGATGAGAGCGCGTTTAATTAAGTTGGGGTCAATTCGTGGCAGCAGGGTTCGTGCTATGAAGAAGGGACCGGTTCCCAACCGCGGCGAGGCACTTGCCTTCATCAGTGCCAGTCTCAAAGAACTGGAGGCACTGCGCGGCGGGTCTCGTGTATTGTCGCGTCGACTGACCAGTGCGCTTGATGCGCATGGTGGATGCGGTGGCTTCACCTGGGTGACCGCGAGCCCCATCGATGTTTCCTGGTCCAGGGAACCAAAACCTTTAACCGGTGCGAAGAAAAGGCATGACGTCGGCGCGAAAAAACAGCCGGACGGTCACTCCCTCCGCCAGATGCCCTTGATTTCATTAAACCTTTTGTCGGTATCTTCTTGCGGCCCCAATTTCGGCCCTAACGGACAGACTCGTCAGTGAGTCGTGGGGCTCGGGAACAGGAACTTGTACCCTTCCTTGAGAATCCACCGGGCGCGGGCGAGATGAGTTTCCCAGGCTCGGTGCGCCCGCTTCGGTTCCTTCTCGGGATCGATATGCAGCACAGTCCTGGCAACCACGCGCCAATCCTCGTCGTCATAGGCGGCGTCCAGCAGCCACATATACATGGCGACGCGTTTATTGTCGTATGGGGTGAGGTAGGGCTCGCTTGGCGCTTCGTCCGCGACCTCGGGATCCGGAAGCGGGCTGACCACTACGCCGCCTTCTTCGGGTCGCCGATGACGCGCGCCGGCAGATACGCTGGAGCCGGGGGCGGCAGCAAAAAATTGTTGTCAGCTGCAGTGCTCATGCGCGCAATATACATTGCGAATAGTGCCCATTCAACGCTGCGATCAAGATGGACGCGGCACGAGTCTTGCACGGCGCTCAACACGGCGAAGACCAAAGAAAACCGCGTGCGCTCCCTCGGCCATATCAATCGATTTTATCCGACGTGTCACATCCGCGTGATCTAGCGACACCTAATGAAAGCGGCTAAGGGGGACCGTGGTTTGGGGAAAAATTCTTATGAACAGCCAAAAAGACGCAGAGCGTATCCGTGCCGAAATGTCGATCGCACAGGCGATTTACGACGCCATTTGCGAGATGAACGGATCTTCGTACAGGCAAGACAAAGTACCTTTGCGGTGGGATACTTCGTCAGGCACACCGTTGAGCCTGATGAGTATTGACGGCTTTTTCGAATTGCGGGAACTGGCCCGGCGGATAGCATCGAAGATCGACACGCCTGCGCTCATCAGTCTCAAAAGCCACACCGCGCAGCCGTCGAAAAAGATTGACTTCCACTAGGGTAGATTTGCCATCGCCGTGAAAAGGTTGCTCGAGATCACGTCGAGGATGGCATCCACCTGGCCCGTGGCGCGGTTGTCGCGCTGGTCGACGCCATCCGCGCCTGCGAGGTCGGTGACGCTTGCGCCGACCCAAGCACGCGCGCATTCTGCCCCGAACCAAAAACTGGGGAGGGCCGAATGTTCGAAATCGGAAGAGATTACCGCATCACCATGATTGTAGCGGTTCCGGGCGACTGGAGCGACGAAACTGGCGTCTGGACGGTCGCGGAAGTTGATGGGACGCTAGTGAAACTCACCAATCCCTACACCCCGGACACGATCATTAACACGGCGTCATGGCATTTCGTCCGCGCCGAGATTGTCTAGGCGCAACTTAGAAGTTGTCGAACAGCCCCGCCGCCATCATGCCGCCGATCAGGTCCTGTCCAAGATTGTTGGGGTGAGTTCCGTCTCCAGGACCCATCCAATGAACGTAGTTGAACTGGTTGATGATGCAGCGGCGGTACAGATCGACCACTGGCACCCTGTTTAGGGCGCAGACCTCAAGCATGGCGTTGGCGTAGTCGATCAGCTGGCTTCCGGCTCCTCCCGCAGTGCCGTCCAGCGTCCGCCATATCGGCGTCGTGAAGATGAGCTTCAGGTTCGGCCGGGCGGTCATGATCGTCTGGATGCCGTAGTTGATGGCTCCCTTGAAGGTCGCCCCGGTTATGTCCGCATTGGTGCCGATGGGGCACGTCGGGCCGGCGCCGGTGAAGTCGTTGGTGCCGAACGAGGGGATCAGGTAATCCAGCAGGCTGTAATCCACCGATGCCATGCGCGCTGCAATCGCTGGAAAGGTGCCTCCGATGACCGTTGCTGCGGCTATCTGTTGGGAAAAATCACCGGAGGCAATGGCATCGGCCAGCCGGTAAAACGAGAACTTGTCATAGTTCGCAGCATGGTTGGCCATGCGGGTACCGCCGCCGCCGCAGTTGGTGATCGTCATGCCGGTGCGCTGGGCAATCTTGGCGGTCGGCGTGATGCCCGGCCAGATGACACTTTCGATGATGCTATCGCCGAAGTGCGCACCGATCTTGCCGGCGAACTGCGAGGCCGGCACGGAGGCAACGTCCTTGGCCAGTTTGTCAAACCGGCCATGGTTATCGATCAGCCGGCCCGGTGCCTTCTGGATGGCCCAGCCGGGAAGGTAGGCATCCGCGGCCAAGGCCCCTGTCGGAAGGATGCGGAGCTGGTGATTAAGGCCGTCGGTAACGTCGTTCTGGGTGACCACGATGGGCAGCGAAATATACGTCAGGCCATTGACCGTTTTGGTTATCTGAGCGGTCTGGGTCACCCCGGACGACACCGGAATGTAGTGGATGAACTGGATGGACTGGGCACTCCCCGCCATGAAGGCGAAGATACACCAGACAGTTTCTCCCACCGTCAACCCTGCTTCGGCTACGGGCGTCTTGATGTCGTGCAGCGTGGCCGGCCGGCAGCTTGATGGCCTTGGTGCCGAAGGGCGAGCCTGCCGGCGCGTTGACCAGAACAGGAGGAAACCCGCCAGCCGATGCTCCGATCAGGGGGTTGCCAGCATAGTCGTTGGTGACGCCGCTGGCCGCAATGCGGAAGAACGGGTTGATGTTAAGCTTCGGGTTCGCATCCTCCGCCACCATGGCCGCAGATTGGAGAGCCCCGCCGATGTAGGTCAGGCGTGACTTGGCCTTCTGGACAGCCCAGCCGAGCACGAACAGGCCATTCGCACCGACGCCGGCAGCGATGTTGAGCCGAACCAGCAGGCTCGTGCCAAACGTGACATCGTTCTGGGTCGGCGTGACGGTCAGCCCAACGCTCATGTAGCCCAGCCCGCCCGCCACTGCCGGGTTGACCGTGTTGCTCTCGTTGTGCGCCACCCCGGATGACACCGCGATGCTGCCGATGATCTGAAGGCTTTGTGCGGCGATCAGATCAACGATGATTTCAACGGGTTCACCAACCCGCAGGCCGAGGTCGGCAGCGGACACTTTGAGGTCCAAAAGCGTCGCCCCGACCGACAGAGACAAGGCGCCACGCCTGTCGTTCAATTTTGGCAAGATGATACTCGGAAATCTGTTCATGGCGGCGACGGTGCGGCATGCCGCAAAATAGGAATATATTCGGCATCCCGTCAAGGCACCTAGACTTCGTCCCGCCCTCAACGCCTGCTCGCCGCGGGCATTTTGGGGAAGCATGAATCAAGTTATGTGCGTTTGTAGCCATCACGGGCTGCGCTACTCGCCCAGCCGACGTCAATCCCATGCTGGTTTCGTCCAGCGTATACGCGGGCAAGTCCTGCAGCCAGTTGGAAGCCGAACTTTACCGAACGAATTCCGACCTGGCGCCGATAATGGCCGTACAAGACAGAACCGCCCGCCGTGACGTGGACGGCGTGTTTTGGCTTGGCTTGCCGGTTGGCAGCATGATGGACAACACAGACATCAAGGCACGTGAAGCCAAGACCCGAGCTGAAGGGCAACATGGACGCGAACAACGCAGCCCGACGAAAGGGCGGCTGTGTTGCCGGCACTCTGTAAGCCGTTCCAACGTTAAAATTGTCGGCTTGCTTCCCGCCCTCGCAACCGCGGAGTGGTCGTTTCATCGATTGACTCGCGTAATGCGCCGGCAGTTAATCTCCCCGCCAGGGCAAAAGAGGGGCTATGAAACTGGGAGCAAACGATGACTGTCCAAAAAGAAGACTATCGAACCAACAGAGCCGACTACGCCATAGCTGCGATGCATAGCCGAGCGACCGCTGAGGGCGATCGTGACGATTTGTTGACGAGGAAAAAGTCCCTGTGGGTAACAGATCGGCGATCTGCAAAATTGGCTGCAAACCCGTCCGAAAGCTCGCCAGAACCCAAGGCAAAAGCGCGCGGTAAGTGAATCGGACGCCAGCCACTTTCTTACCGCCGCGTACTTCGTTCGCATGGTTCGACTATATTAGATTTATCTAAAATACCACCAGCCAGTCGAGCGTTCCCGAACGCTCGCTGGTCAGGCCCAGCGGCCCCCCTAACCCAAGCTGCTGGGCCGCCCGCTAAGGAAGTGCGTGTATCGCTGATACGGTTGTCAGTGACCCCCTCCGTACCGCGGCCGCAACCACGTCACCGATGCCAACGCCCTGCATCGGTACCGCTCAAACGAATGGCAATTTTCTGTCTTGATGCGTTTAGTATCCATTGTCCGGAGACCCGCGCATGGGTGTCGCGTCGGAGACAAGTGACTCCCCTTTAAAGGCATCGAGATGCTACGAGCGCTGAAAAGTCAGTTCCTTAGACCTAAAGATCGGGCGATTTGCCAGCGGGTTGTCGACCAAATAACCGCCGACGCTAAATGGTACAGCACTTCGATAGACGGTCAGATTCTGGCCTCGACCACGCTGAATCTCTTTCAATCAGGGGTCGTAAACGAAACGAATTTGCTGGCACATGTTCGTGCGCGGCGCCACGACTTCACTAAACTGACAGGCTAGCTCCACCCGGGCGGAAACAGCGCGTTTCAGCAAATCGTGAATTGACCTGCATCCATGGAAGCCGGTTGGCGGCACGGCAGTTGGCTGAAGATCAAGAGCTACATGGTGGAAGAATATGACTTGCTCGGCGGGTGGACCGGCCGCTGCGATATTTGCTGTCGCGGCGGCCAACACACCCAAGTGGCCGGCTGCTGTCATGCGACCACAGAGCCGCCACGTCAGGATTGTGGAGCAATGACTTGTCGAAAGATCCGCGCGCAAACTGTTCAACGAAGAGACCCGCGATAGTCGCGGGTTGGCTCTATTGGATGGCGTAGCCCGATACTCAGCCATTCGTCAGCCTCTGCAGGCGCTTCTCCGCTTTGTCTAGCGCAATGCGGCGCGCGATGACCTTTGCGCTGTCACCACGCTTGGTGTGCTGTTTATCGCCCGGCAGTCTCACCAGACGTTGACCAGGGCGCCCCTTATCCGTGGCGGTTTCGTATTCTCGCCGTTCCATACTCACACTCCCTTGCGCACAGCCGCGCAGAACGCGCTGGAAAAATGCGAAAGATTCCCGTGCGGCCATTGAAAATGACCTGATGCATCGTGAGCTTCCAAATCTATGCGCAACTGTTCCAACTCGCGAAGCGGCACCATCGCGGCCTCCAATGCGGCGGCGCGCGACAGCAGCACGGCTGCCGTATGTCGCGACGCTCCCGCAGACGTTTAGAAATGATGTCAATGGCAACCATAAGATCGCCGACCAACTTGCTCAGTTCGGCGGCACGCTGCCGTTTTCCCGTCGCCGAGTCGGGTTCATCACCAAGCAGGGCTGCAACGCTGGACGGAATGGACGGACCGCGCGCTTCGGCCAGTTCTTCACGCAGGCTCGCAAGCTCGCGATCGGCCAAACATTTTTGGGAGTTTAGGTCCTGAAGTTGCCGTTCGAGTTTTGCGAATTCCGGGTCGACATCGGTCAATTCGGGCATTACGAAAGGTCAGCTTTTGACATTTTACTGGTCTCCAAAAAGTTCATTGATGACCTCGACAAGCGCGGCGGCATTGATTTCGACAGATTTGCGATGGCGAGAGGCCTGCCAGTGACTTGGCGCGCCCGCGCTGAAGCGTCGGGTGTCGATCTGGTCGATCGGCACGACTTCCGGCCAACTAGTGACTACGGTGATGATGGTCTTTGCTGCCCGTGCTTTCGCCTCTGGCGAGCCAGTTGCAGCGATCTCGGCCAGGACGTCTAGCTCTTCACCAGTTGTGGCAACACTGATAGCAAATGGCGCGCCATCAGGAACGCCTTCACGGCGCAGGGCGCGGTAATCGCGCACCGCGTCAACAACAGCACGCAAAGGCACGTCCAGCGCCGCGCCAAGCATGAGTGACGCCACGTCTTGCGGGCTGAGATCTGGAGATGTCCCAGGCGCACCGGGCGGCAGAACAGCGGCGTCCGTGAGTATGCGGGCTACCGCGCCCACGCGCCCTTCATCGAAGCCGATACGCCGCACAATGGCGGCTACGGCTGGTTTTGTCGTAGGCATATTTGATCCTTGAGTTTGGAAATTCGTGATTGCGATGGTTTAAAAAAAACACCGTCGCAGCCCTGAAGGCTGGACGGTGAGCGCACGCAGCCTGGCCGGAACGCGCGCAATAATTCCCGCCTCTGGTGCCAGATTGACGGGTTGCGCCTGACGATGACGAGGCGTAGGGCCCAAAGCGGGTGGGACGCCGAAGCGCCCCATTCGTTGCTGTTGCCCCTTTAGGTTTTTGGGGCCACGATTTGGCACACGTCCCTAAGCGGCCCTGATTCTCGGGTTGTCATTCGCCACCGCCAACTTCGCCCACTTGCCAGCCGCCAATAGCTCAGCGCCTCCGCGACGGTCTGCATATCCGCCTTTAGCGCCGAAAGCCTTGCCGACCTCAGCAACGTTGCCGCCTGCTAAGATGACCTCGATGACAGTATCGATATTGGCCGGTGGGGTGATCGGATCGGCAGTTCCAGCCAGCCGTACGTCTCCACGACTCCTGCCCAACTTAAGCTGGCCTAGTCCGCCTATTGCACCCAGAAAGAATGCGCCAGGTGCGATCTCTGGAGGATGGAAGCTGAAGCAAGTTGCCGACGTGAATACTGCGTCGGGATGTATCCACTCCTGCGATTTTATAGAGACACCTGGCGACACCGCATCCCAGTTGCCTGCTCGTGCCGGTTCCGGTTCGGCATCGCCGAGCCGCGGTTGGGCAGACGGCAGCGCTATGCAGGGATCCAACGAACGTGGATCTGGATTCTTCCCTCTTGGCCTGCCGTCCCTTCGGCTCCGGTCGACATGCAGTCCCGCGTCAGTGGGCAGGTTGTCGTTGGCGGCCTGCGGAAGGCGCTCTCGAACGATGAGCCACAATGCGGCGGCCCCCTTCCCGTCGTGCTTTTTCAGCCAATTCCAAGCTGGCCGACCGCCACGAAAACGAAGCCGTACAGCGGTGCGCTTCTCCGCCGGGTTGGCCTTCACGAAGGCGTCTGTTGCTTCTAGTATTTCCTTGCGGGTGGTCTTTGTCATGGGTGGTTATCCCAATTCGAGAAACCGGCCAGGCCGGGTAGTCCGTTTCCGCAATGCGCGGGACGGGTAAGTCAGTCGTCATCCTTTAAATCTTCGGCTTCGTCCTTGAGCTTCTGCCAGTCAGCGCCGTGCTTCCGCAATAATGTGCGCGCCTGTTTGGCCGATAGGTCCGTGACTTCGGTAAGGTGCTCTACCTCAAGTTCTGCGCCCTTCTTAACGCGGCTATCGTCGCTCTTTTTCTTCACGGCCATATCTCCGCGCTCCTCGCCCATCGATCAGAGGCAACGAGCGCTAGTGAGCATTGTTCCGGACCTGTGGAACTATCTGCCCGCCGCATTGGTTTCTCCATTGAAAGGAGGACGATCATGCTAAAATTTTTACTTGGTCTTGGCGCGCTCATGCGGTGTTCCAAATCGGCCGAGACTTACAACGACAATCCTCCTAAGTCCCGCTTCAAGATGACCTGGTTTGACGACATTGCTGATAGCCGCCCTGAGAACTTTCTCATCAAGGGCGTCTCTCTCTCGATGTAAATAATCCCGGCCGTGTCGGCGTCACATTCTGGAATGTTGTCGACCACAACGCACCAGCGGAGGGCCTCACTGATATCTGCAGGTTCGTTGTCGGGTCGCGGGTGTAACAGTTCGCGCTTGAACGTGTAGTGGTCCCAGGCCACGTCTTCCGGCGCAACCATGATCGATCCGCCTGTCCTGGCCATATTGCCGTAGTGAAAACTGGCCAGCCTCTCTGCGTCGCCATTGTTGATAAGGTCGAGGAACGTTTTTGCTTCAGTGTGGGTGCGGTCATTCGGCGTCGGCTCCATGAGCGCGGCAACAGCGGCGCTGGCAATTTCGGCAACAAGAGAACGAGAAAACGTGACGACGCGCCCACCATGAGCGTTCGGCGCGAAAACGGCGAAGCCGCCATCGGGTCGCTTGGACACCTTTAGATTATGCGCATTGCTGTCATTTCAATCAATTCGCCAAGGAAAGCGGATGCTGACTAAGCCCTGCGCTTCTCGATCTTTGTCTGTTCGGTCGATGGGCCACTCCTCTTGCAGTAGGTGCAAGCCGGTTGCGAACTTTTCCCTATTGAAGTCCGGAACATCCTCTATCAAGCGGATCAGAAGATGCTGCAGGAACGCCTTCTCGGTAGCCTTCCAAAGCATAAACATTTCGCAACAGTTTCGGCATTGTGGCTCATGCTGCCGCGCTCGCGGCGATACGCTTATCAATCCACTCTTCGACCTCGGCACGCATATATGCACTACGTCGTTCGGATAGCGAAACGGGCTTCGGGAACCCCCCGGCTTCCGCCATCAAAATCAATAGTGTACGAGAAAGAGACGTGGCTGCCCCGCGCGTGAGCTTCTGTCGAGCCGGAAGCATATCCTTCAGGCCTCTCCGCCAGTCGGCAGAGTTGAAAGCCGCCTCGCCTTCGCGTAACCCATTACTGCTGCAATGCACATGCGGAGGCGGTCAGCAGTCTCTGGTATCTTCTCCCAGATCGGCTTCAGCGTCTCGACCACGTCGTCGCGCGCGATCTCGGCGATCGGCCTCTTGTGCAGCGGCTTGGCATATTCACGCAACGTCATCGACCACTGCGCGTTGTGCTTCCCATTGCGGAAAGACTTCTCCTTCACCGCTATCTTCATCGGAAAGCTAGCCGGGAAAGTGTCTCGCTTGACGATTCGAAAGACCCGCTGTTTATAGCTTTTTCATCGGCTTCTTTCGTTATCGTTGGCGTCGGAATTGTCCTGCCTGCATGGTTGGCTTTTCATGTTGGCGGTTCGGGTTTGGTTGGCCTCGTGTTGCTGTCGTCCAGCGTGGCGGGTCTGGTGCTCGCACCGGTCGCCGGCCATCTGGTCGATCGTCATGATGGAGCAAAGAACTGAGGTCTTTCAATTTGAACCTAATTCCCGCAGCCCCGACCGTGAGACCGCTCTTTTCGCGGACGCCGTAACCACATCTGAACAGGCGGAGCGTGTCGCCGCCTGTTCGCCCTCATCCGGCGAACAATTCCTTGTAACCGGTCGTCACCATCCAGTTCGCCCGATCGAGATGGCTTCGCACAGTTTTCCGGGCCCGCTCCGGCTCTTGCACCGGATCGATGCCGAGGATGACCTGCGCCATCTCCTCATAGCTTGCCTCGTCGGCACCTGCATCCAGGAGCCTCAGGTAGGTCGTGAAGTGCTGACGGTCGTAGCTGGTCAGGCTGTCAGACCAGGGCACTTCTTCTTTAAGACCTGGTTTAACGTCTGGATATTTCATCATGACATCGGGCTCCGGAAGTAAGTGATCGAAGAGCGATTGTTCTTTTCGACAGCCTAACCAAGGATGGGAAACATCGTAGCTAAGACACCATCGCGATCATGACCCGCAAGCGCCCGCTCGAGGCGATATGCGCATCTTCTGAGCGGTTCGACCCAGGTGAGGGATGAATTGCAAAAAGCTCAAGACCGTGCGGCGCGCACATCGGGTTTCGCATTGTTGGCCATCAAGGTCGTTTGTGACCACAGGATTAACAGGCAAAGCTTGTGCTTGAATTACCGTGATGCTCAGCATCGGTTCAACCACCCTATTCGAGTTCGTAGCGCCTGCCGAGGGCGCGCTGGCCGGGGCGCAGGTCACATCGAAAGTCAAGAACCGAAGCCTAGCTACCGCATCCGTAAGGGCTTCGTGAGCTGCGGAAGGACGACCTTGGGGCTTCATGGAGGGCGCAAAACATCTTTGGCGCTTCGTTTTGCCCGGCCGACAGCGCGCAGATCAACACGCGCACGACGGCGGATGCAGCGCTATGGTCCTCGGCGCCGACGAGCATCGCGATAGTCCTGCCGGGCTGTATTTGCTTTCAGCGGCGACCGCCACTATGAAGCGACGCTTCGCCGACTGTGTTTCAGGCTGCCCGGAGAATTTCATGACAGAAGAAGCCGCAAAAAACATTGACACCCTCATCGAGCTCACGGCCGATGTCGTCTCAGCCTATGTCTCCAACAATCCGGTCCCGGTGGGGGATCTCCCTGCCCTGATCGGCCAAGTGCACGCGGCGCTGAAAGGCACGGCTGCAGGCGTCACCGCACAAAGGCCGGTTGCGCTTACGCCTGCTGTCCCAATCAGGAAGTCGGTGACACCGGACTACATCATCTCCCTTGAAGACGGCAAGAAGTTCAAATCGCTAAAGCGCCATCTGTCGACCCACCATGGCCTGACGCCAGATGAATATCGCGCCAAATGGGGCCTGTCGGCAGATTATCCCATGGTCGCGCCGAATTACTCTGCCGCACGCTCGACTTTGGCCAAGACGATGGGGCTCGGCCGCAAACCGAAAGAGCCGGAAACGCCGGAGCCGGCACCGGCGAAGCGGACCCGCAAGAAGGTCGCAGCTTAGAATTTCGGCAATCGAGGTTCGTGCTGGAGCGCGCAGCTACCGTCGGCATCTGCGCAGAATACGAGAAGGCGGGGACAGCCCGCCTTCAACTGCAAACATCCTTGTTTCACAAGAAGCGCCTCCGCCAGCAATGTGCTGCGCCGAACCCTATTCTCGCCCGCTCTTGTCTAGCGGCCGTCAGTACATCCGGACTTGCCGCGTCCTTCCGGCTCTTGCCGGGGGCAGGAGAAAAATCAGCCAGCTTTGCTGAGGCTGCCAGCGGAAGACTTGCCAGTGCGGCGGTCCTGCTCGATCTCATAGTTGATCTTCTGGCCGTCAGCGAGGGTCGAGAGGCCCGCGCGTTCGACAGCGGAAATGTGGACGAAAACATCCTGACCGCCATTGTCGGGCTGGATAATCCAAATCCCTTGGTGCTGTTGAACCACTTCACGGTTCCAGTCGCCATACGCGTATTCCTTGTAAAGTTTGCAAACGTTCTGGTTCGGCGATCATGCCGGGCCGGTTCATAGTATAACGCAGCAAATGCGAAAGACCGCAAGGCCCGGAGCGACACGCCGTGGTAGGCGCATCGTGGAGCCAGTGGACTGGCCGCGACCAAGCGGCAGTCGCAAAGGCAGACGAAACTTAACGCACCACGTGGTGAACCTTGCAATGAGGAGTCGGGGGCCGGCACCTCGTACGATCGCCATCGTCAAGAGGAGTCGAAGCATTAATCACTCCGGCCAGTGCGGATGCGATCGATCATGCGAGCGTTTTGCTGGATCAGTTCAAAGGTGAGTCAGGAACAACCGCCCAAGCGATCGACGACTTCCTGCTTGATCTGATGACCCTGGTGGTTGTTGTAGAAAACACCCGCAAGAGGCTCTACAATCTGGCAGGCGCGCGTGAGATTGACCAGGATCAGGCTTGTTCGAGGCTGATTAGAGCGCCCACTCTCGCGAAGAAGGGGGCCGATCTGATCATCGACAAAATCGAGCGCAGCAAAGCTGACCTATGGGTGATCGCTGCGCGATTCCTCATGCGCCACCCAGCGTCTGGATCAACGACAACGAGGGCTGCGGAACAAGCCTCGTCAGCGCCACCTGTTGCGACTTCTCAACCCACTCTAAGGGTTGATCGGTGGAGGGAAGCCGATGCGATGTGCACCAAGTGCAGCTTTGGGATTGCCGAGCGCTTGCGAGTGCAATCTGTGCCCGGCCACCCATGACATCCGGCATGCGGACCATCAGCAGCATAATCAGTCGCAGGTGACCGATTCAAAAAATGCGTTGGACGGGTCGATTTACTCGGGAACATGCGAGCATGGAAAAGGTGGCGGCCATCCTCATTGCATTTTGAATATTCTGCGGCTTCGCGATGGGCCTACTAAAGGCGACTGCGTAGGCGATATGGTCAGGCGGTCATGCTGACGGCAAGACATCAGATCGGGAGCCTGGGCCTAGGCTCCGGCGGTGAGCCGCTTTAGTCGTGGCTTGGCCGATAGCAACGTCTTCGAAAATGGTTGGAAAATGCATGGGGGCGGTTGGACGAAAGCGTGCGATCGGCCTAGACGACATTCGCACTCCCCCAAATCCGCCGAGAGCACTATGAAGCAGCAGCGACCTTTTGTCGTCGAGATCAAACAGAAGCGTGGGCTCATGAAGCGGCCACAGTCAATCTGGGGCGGCATCGACCTGGCCGCCATCGCGAACGATATCGCGGAAGCGAAGACTGAAGGTGAGATCGCTGAAGTGCCGATTCTTCCTTGTAAAGATATCCATTCTCGGCCCATGGCCGCCGTTGGTCAAGGGGTCCCCGATGCCAAGGACGTGACCATTCCCGACGGATCGCTTCCTAAGCAGCCGACGGTTGAGAAAGCGCCGGTTCCGAAGGCATCGAACCCACCGACTGAAGACAGACGGACCCGCCAGAAAAAGCGGTGGGAGAAAAATGTTGCTTTGCCGAGAGGTGAACGATGGAAGCGGCGCCTGCCATGGGTGCTCCGCCAGCGCCGGGCTGTGCCGTAGGTCAACCGCACCAGGATTGAAGCTGCCCGTGTCGAACTGTCCATGACGGGCCGGCAGTGCACTTGCCTATCAGACGCCCTCGGATTTAGGGGCGAGAATGAAATAGAAAACGGGCTCAGGCTGGCCAGGCATCGGCTCTCGCAAAACAGCCGGGAAAGTTGTGGCCGTTTCGGCGTGTACCGCGAGCGCGGCAGGTGTCATTCCGAGTGCGGCCTCAAAGGGCCGGCTCGGCAGAGGCGCCAGCCGACGAAAAAGCGCTGCAGCTCTCGCCGCATGGCGCGCGGCAGCGACCCGCTTTCCCTCGCGGATTTTCACCCCGGCCGCCGCCAACAGGATCAGTCCCTTGAAGAAAAGGCGATGCTGAGTGCTTTGTTTCGCAGCGTGCCAAAGAGGCTCCCAAGCCTCATGGGCTTCCCAGTAATAGCCGTGATTGAAAAGGTCGATACCCCATCGGAACGCGTTTGAGCTGAGTGATTCCTCGACGGCAACAACGGTCCCCGGGTCGCTTTGGTAACTGTGACCCAGCGGGTCGCGAACCGGATGCGGATGTTTGCCAGGCAGGTATGCGTAGCCCGGGAAATTCTTTTCGGGTAGCAAGCGACGACGTGACATAGACCCCAGCAATCATGAAAGCACGTCGATGACAATTCATGTCCTATGGAATCTGATGGGACACCGCCTGCATTGGCTGCTGGGTCCTTCCATCCCTGAGATTTCAGCCTCCGCCGTACACGCACGACGCCGGACGTCTTCGGTGGCAGACGCCGATAGCGCTTGACCGTCTTGAAGCCCGACTACTCGCGCACCGAAGACTGACGCTGCTTCTGCGAGCAGCAAGCCCGGTCGCAAGGCCGAAGGCGACCCCAAGGTAGTTCGGATCGATCTCCGCCCGGAGCCAGTCGCGCCGGCGTTCAACGTGAGCAGTTTGATGACGGGAACGAAGCTGGGTCTCACTGCGGAGCGGCTGCTGCTGGCGGGGATTCGCGCGCTGGTGCCTCATCGCCGCCGCGCCATCTGCTTAGCCCAAGGTAGGAAGCGGCGCTCAGCCGGCTAGAACCGGGCGAAGTGACCAGAGCTCCGAAGTTTGGCTAGCAGGATGATGGCCGTTCCGCGGTGGTCAACCCTCGCTTGCTCACGCAGCGGAGACGCATCCCAGGCAGCCAATTCTGCCACCAAAAGGGCGGTGTCCCCGTTTACCGATGCGCATCTAAGTTGTCCGTACTTGTCCATCACGATTATTGCTGTGCCGGTGACGCCATATCCAATCGCGGCCATCCGCTGAACGCAAATATCGCCGTCGACACGAACATCGAAAAGAACCGATCCTGCGGTTTTCTCCGCAGCGTCAGCCACACGATCACAGAACGGCCGATGCAGGCCTTCGATATTGCCGAGTGACTGCTCAAACAACGCCAATTCAACATGCTGCGCCACCATGGCTGCAAAATGCGCGCCGGCTGGCACAATCGACAATAGGCCAGGGCTGACTATCCACGCACCAATCGCCCTCCCGATGCCTACATCGCAACTGCGCTCTTGGCGGGCGCTACTTCGCTTGTCCGCGGCATGCCCAAGCCGTTGGAGCGCTCCTCGAACAGATTGCCCATAACATCACAGCCCAAGATGGCCAATAGGACGAACAACCTTGTAATATCGCTTCATTCGTCCTCCCGAGCGCCGCGCTTCTTTTCCACAAGCGTTTCGGCTTGCCGGAAATTAGGAATCCGCATGGCTTTTCGGTTGGGTGTTGGCAGGAAGACTTATGCGCGGGCGAGGATGGATCAAGGCGTTGCGTCAGGACGAGGCTCGGCAAGTGCGTGCGCATTGCGGAACTGGAGCGCGATCTCATGGCGACCAAATGAGGAGTCTCGGAATTATTCTTGGACGATTTCGCGAGTCACATTCTTCCTGCCAGTCGAACCGGCAGATTGCGAATTCAGTGGCGAGTATATGTCCGCGATTTAGCGGAACGACTGTCCCGTTTTTGCGAAATGCGCACTCACTCAGCGGAGACGCATTCCACGCAGCCAATTCCGCCACCAAAAGGGCGGTGTCCCCGTTTACCGACGCGCATCTAAGTTCTCCGTTGTTCCCCAACACGATTATTGCTGTGCCTGTTACCTCAATCGACCGTTCTGCGATCGTGTGGCTGACGCTGCGGAAAAAACCGCAGGGTCGGTTCTGTTCGATGTTCGCGTCGACGGCGATAGCTGCGTTCAGCGGATGGCTGCGATTGGATATGGCGTTTAAATCCTAACGGGATTCAATAATCCCTGTGGGACGGCACGTCCTGTGTCCTGCAGCGCGTTGTTGAGCGCATGGCCCATATAGCGGATTGATGATGGTGAAGGCCTCGGGCTCTCCTCGGCTCCGGCACCGGCACGGAACGTGTCGGCCGGCACCGCAAAGGGCGTTCGGCCGGCCGGAGAGAGGTCGAGGCAGCAAGCATTCCCAGTGGGGAAGTCAGGCTGTTTGGCTGTCGCATCCACGAAAGGTCGCGCCACAGAAACTTGATTGCCAGTCAAATTTTGTTTTCTCGACGCTTCACGAATTAGCATTGGATGCTTCGCTGTTGGGCGTGAAGGAAGATAGGCTGGGGATGGCGCGGCCCGAGCGAACCCACAAAGCCTTCACACGATGCAGATAAGGCACGGGACCTCGTCGAAAGTGTCGACAGGCTGGCTGGCGTTGCTCATGACTGAGCGGAAATAGAGCACGGCAAGACGGTGGAGACCATCGCGCTCGACAGCAAGAACAATTCTCCAGAGGCGATCATCATTATCGATCCGGCGGTCGGGAGGCCTGGTCGGCTTAGCGGGGCTACGACGATGCGACATCCAACAGATATGCGGCATGACTCGGTCAAGGTCGGTGCTGGAATTGCCGCCCGAAAATGGAGTCTTGGCCCAGGAATCGAGCCGCCATCGCGGACGTTGCACCGAAGCAGAGCCGGCACTGTCTCAAGTCCGGATGGCGAAGTGCGCAGCCGATGAAAGCTGCGGCAGTTGGGGCGCGTACAAGCCGTATATGATGACGACATTCGGGGCGCCACGGAGGCGTTCCGCGTTCCTATCGCTCGAACCATGGCCATCGACGAATACGACAGGCCATCAGGTCCGCCGCGCCTTAGCGATAGATGAGTCGCAGCTTCGCCGTGCATAGCGTGATCGCGGAAGTTTGCATTTACGCGCTCCCGTCCGTTTCATTCTCCTCATCGATTTCGCGCACGGGCAGATAGGCGTTCGTTTCCAACCATTCCCGCAGCACGATCTGAATGAGGTCCGCCCGGCCGATTTCCATTTCGGCAGCAATGGCGTTGAGAGCGTCCTCGGTGGCCGGTTCCAGCGGCACGCCGGCGACGTTTCTGAGCATCAATGCCGCGCGCCGCAAGATGATCTGCAGATCCGCGCGCGAAACGTGTGTCGCTTGGCAGTTAATTAGTAAGCGCGAATTTCCCCGCACCTTTTACTGTTGAGTGCTCTGATGCATGAGGCGTCACCAAAATAGGTGGACACCTTGTGTGCGGTCGCCGTCAATGCCGATCACATCAAAGGAAACGGCCCGCCCATTGCCGCATGGATGCGTGACAATGCTGCTCGAGCATCACGCAATATAGTAGCCAATCACCCACCCGGCCAGTTTGCTGCCTTTGCCCGGCTCTAACTACCCCTGAGGAATGTCTATCGACATTCCTCAGGGAACTCGACGCGAATGTCTGCAATATCCGCTAAGCGGGCAGAATTTCTGCGACAGCATTTGCTGAAACCCTACTTCACAACAGTGTGGCGCTTCCGGCCGAGCGAAAGCCGGATCGGGAGGTCTTGGGACGATATCATTGTATCCACCTCGACGACGTTGCCGTTGATCCGCACACCTCGTCCCGAGATCGCCCTTCGCGCTTCCCCTTTGGAAGAGGTCAATCCGGCGCGTACCAGCAAATCCACAAGGGCTACTCCGGCCAAGCCCTCGGCGTCATTTAAATGAAGCGTCGGTAGCCCCTCTGCGGCTTCGCCCTGCCCAAATGCTTGGCTAGCCGTGGCCTCCGCCTGTTTGGCGGCGTTAGTTCCATGTGCCAGGGCCGTAGCTTCGTTGGCGAGACGTTCTTTGACGGCGTTTAGCTCGGTTCCTTCAGCCTGTCCAAATCGCTCGATCTCGTTCATCGGCAGATCGGTGAAAAGCTTCAGGAACCGAACGACATCAGCGTCTTCCGTGTTACGCCAGAATTGCCAGTAATCGTATGGCGAAAGGCGATCTTCGTTGAGCCACACAGCTCCGGCAGCCGTCTTACCCATCTTGACACCTGAAGGAGTCTTCAGAAGCGGCGTAGTCACTCCGAAGACTTCCTTTCCATCCGTCCGCCGTATCAAGTCGATGCCATTGATGATGTTCCCCCACTGGTCGGCTCCACCCATCTGCAAACGGCAACCGGTCCGGCGGGTTAGCTCAAGGAAGTCGAACGCTTGGAGGATCATGTAGTTGAATTCTAAGAAGCTCAGATTCTCCTGCTTTTCCAGCCGCGACTTCACACTGTCGAAAGAGAGCATCCGATTGACGGAGAAATGCCTGCCGACGTCTCTCAGCATGTCGATCCAACGAATGCTGTCCAGCCAGTCGGCATTGTTCACCATCACGGCATCCGTCGGGCCGTCTCCGAAGACAAGGAGACGGTCAAAGACCTTTCTGATCCCTTCAATGTTGGCGGCGATCCGCTCGTCCGTCAGCATCGGCCGCGCCTCCGAACGGAAGCTGGGATCGCCGATGCGGGTGGTCCCACCCCCAATGAGAACGATGGGTTTATGGCCAGTCTGCTGAAGATGACGAAGCGCCATGATCAGAAGAAGATGGCCGACATGAAGACTGTCAGCCGTCGCATCGAAACCAGCGTAAGCGGGTACGATGCCTGCTTCAAAGGCGGCATCGACACCCGGCAGGTCGGTCCCTTGATTTACATAGCCGCGCTCAATGAGCGTCTTCAAAGCCGCCGAACATGGTTCGGAATGACCGGTTGATAAATCGGGAAGTGCCATATAGGGAATCCTCCTGGTATTGCCGCCAGGGGGTCCTCTCAATGCACAAAGCCGCCTGACGGCGGCTTGTTTCAAGGCATGATCGAAACGCGCCGCTCCTTATGGAAGCGTCGCATAATAGATTGCAGCGATGAGCGCGGACTTGATCATGTGCCGATGCATAAAGGACTTTATCCGCACCTGCAAGCAATCTGAAATGGCTACTTCGGGGAGCTGCCGAGCCTCTGTCGCGACGATTTGCAACTGACTTTTGCACCGTCGCAGAACTCAACTTTTGCGACAACATTTCCTGTTTCCCGCTTTCCTTCTGATGTCGAGCCCAGACGCGCTTCACCTGCGCTTCGCTGCAGCAGCCGGTCAGCTTTGGCGTCCTGCCGATACTGTTGCCGCCAGACCGGAAGACAATAAGGCGTTCGTGTGTCACCAGTCAGCTTGGTCCGGCATATTTCCCGGTTCCGTCGCAAACTCCAGCTGAGGTCGGGCAGGTTGATCGTCACGCGGCGCTCATGCGGCGAGCATTTCGAACTGCTTGGGATCAATCGAGGCGGGAACCCTAGAGAGTCAGCCCTCAGAGCCTTTGGTATTAGACCGACCCCTCGCACCGGTTTGGGCTGGGTGTACAAGTCAGGTTTTCATCAGGTTCGACGAGTATGTCTGGCAGCCAGAGCGCGACCACTTCCGTGCCCGCCCGCTCGTCTGGCAGACACACACAGGAGAAAGATATGCTAAGGCGTTATCAACTTAACTTTCGGCATAGACCGATAGCCTGAACATCGCGACCGTCAGCTACAAGCAGCGCCATCGTTTCCTGCCGCAGATCATCGCCCATGCGGTCTGGCTCTCCTTCAGGTTCCCCTTGAGCCTGTGTCTGGTCGAGGAAATGGCGCTGGAGCGGGATCGTGGTTTCGTATGAGACAATTCGCCGGGGCAACAAATGCGGTCCGCATACGGAGCCATTACGTCGCGGCACTTGATATTGCAGTGCAGCAAGCGTAGAGCACCGCGCGCTTATCGGAGTGTCGTCCATGGCCCTTACCAATGCTGGTAACGAGGCAGAACCCGTCGAACAATCGAGCCATTCTGAGGTCGAGCAGCACAGCACCAAGGTGCTGATGCTGGGCGCACTCGGCGTGGTTTACGGCGATATTGGCACCAGCCCGATCTATGCTTTCCGCGAGGCATTGGTGGCATCGTCGGGGGGCGAAGTCGCCAACCGTGGCGACATCCTCGGCGTGTTGTCGCTGATCATCTGGTCGCTGACGATCATCGTCACCATCAAATATATCATGTTCGTGCTCAGGGCCGACAATCGAGGCGAGGGCGGGGTGCTGTCGCTGATGGCGCTGGCGCGCAACAGTTTCCCGACCCGCTCGGCGGTGATCCTCGGCATCGGCATCGTCGGTGCCTCGCTGTTTTTTGGTGACGCCGTCATCACGCCGGCGATCTCGGTGCTGTCGGCGGTCGAAGGCATGAACGTCGTCACGCCGACCTTCCAGCCCTATGTGGTGCCACTGACACTGGCCATCCTGGCGATTCTGTTTTCGGCACAGCGGTTTGGAACCGGCGGCGTCGCCCTGATCTTCGGCCCGATCACGGCAGTCTGGTTCCTGGCCATCGGCCTTTCCGGTCTCAACCACATCATCGCCGATCCGGAAATCCTGCTGGCAGTCAGCCCGCATTACATCGTCGCGTTCCTGATCAATTCACCCGACGTCGCCTTCGTGACGATCGGCGCCATCTTCCTCGCCGTCACCGGCGCCGAGGCGCTCTATGCCGATCTCGGTCACTTCGGCCGTAAGCCCATCGTGCTCGCCTGGCTGGCCATCGTGTTCCCTTGCCTGCTGCTGAACTATGCCGGGCAGGGCGCATTCGTGCTGGCGAAAAACGGCGTGGTCGGTCATCCCTTCTTCGAGATGAACGAAGGCTGGACGCTTATTCCGATGGTCGTTCTCGCCACCGCTGCGACCGTCATCGCCAGCCAGGCGGTGATCTCCGGCGCTTTCTCGCTGACCAGGCAAGCGGTGCAGCTCAACATGCTGCCGCGCCTGGAAATCCTGCATACGTCGGAAAGACAGTCCGGCCAGATCTACATGCCGCGCGTCAACATGCTGCTGGCGCTGGTGGTGATGCTGCTGGTGGTCGGCTTTGGCGAATCCAGCAAGCTTGCCTCAGCCTACGGCATTTCGGTGACCGGCAATATGCTGGTGACGACGGTGCTGCTGTACGTGATCATGAGCCGCATCTGGAAATGGCAGCTCTGGCTGGCCATCTCCCTGACAGTGGTATTCGCGTTCATCGACATCGGCTTCTTTGCCTCGAACATCGTCAAAGTGTTCGAAGGTGGCTGGGCTTCGCTGGCGGTGGCCTTCACCATTGTGCTGGCGATGTGGACCTGGATACGCGGCACCCGCTATTTGTTCGACAAGACGCGCCGGAACGAGATCCCGCTGGATTTCCTCGCCGGCAATCTGCTGAAGAAGAAGCCGCATCTGGTGTCGGGCACCGCGGTGTTCCTGACCAGCGACCCGCAGAGCGCGCCGACCGCGCTGATGCACAGCCTCAAGCACTACAAGGTGCTGCACGAACAGAACGTCATCCTTTCGGTGGTGACGGCGCCGCAGCCTGTCGTGCCCGACAGCGAGCGCGTCAAGATGGAGACCGTCAACGAGCTGTTCATGCGGGTGACGCTGACCTTCGGCTATATGGAGCAGCCCAACATCCCGCGTGCGCTGGCGATCTGCCGCAAACAGGGCTGGAAGTTCGACATCATGACGACATCCTTCTTCCTGTCGCGGCGCTCGCTCAAGGCATCGCCCAATTCCGGCATGCCGGTCTGGCAGGACAAGCTGTTCATCGGGCTGGCGCGCACGGCGGCCGATGCGACCGAGTATTTCCAGATCCCGACCGGACGCGTCGTCGAGATCGGAACGCAGGTGACGATTTAGGGCATGCCGCGGTTGAGAAGAATCGGTGCTGTCACATTGATTGAGCGGTAAGGAAATTGAGTAGCAGCGCGCCCGGCACTGTAAAGTTTCAGCGGCTTGATGCAGCGATAGCTGGCCGGGACGGCTGTCACGCTGCGGCGACACACGCGCCAACGGCCAGTCGGGTGTCGCGAATTGAGGCGCGCTGAAGCCGTCCGGCTCAGCCGATCATGGCGCTTCGGTTGCCGGGTTCGAGGTCGTGGCCTCTGCCGCTGCGCGATTCTAGCATTTGCGCCTTGGAGAGCTCTGCTTCAGCCTCGGCGAGGCATGGCTCGGCTGTGGTTCTCTGCCGCAGAAGGTCCGATTGCGAATTCTTGAGGTTGTCACGACGTAGGCGGGCGGCCTTGGCGAACGTCGGATAAGCGAAATGATTGATATCGGAGATGCCGGCCTTCGTTTCCTCGGCGTTTATCTGGAAGTCCAGTTCTCGCGCCATGCGTTCGAAATCGGCAATCATCATGTCTAGCTGCTGCAACTGTCGCCGCTTCTCATTCACCTGAAATTGCTTCAGTCGGACCAGATTACCTCGTGGCTTCATGACTCGGTACTCCGGTACACATTTCGTCCAATCAAACCGCTCTCTCCCAGCCCCTTGACGTTAGGCCTACAGCGACTCTCACGGTTTCTGCTGCGAGAGGAAACATATTTTCCAAATCCTTGGCCGATGGCCATGAGTTCAATGGCATCGACAAGCATGCGAGCGAGGGACTTAAGGGGCGGTAAAAAAAGGCGGAATAGGGCGATTTCACGTTGTCTGCATATGAACGCGTTGAGACCTGCGGCGGGCTTGTCACACAAACCAATCGCCAAGATTTGCGACATAGACGCCGGGGGGCATGAATACGCCCGCCGTCAGCTACACGCCCCCCGATTTCCGCCGCCTATTATCGCCTACGCGGTCTGGCTTTATTTCCGGTTTCCGCTGAGCCTGCGCCTGGTTGAGGAAATGCTGCTGGAACGCGGCATCGTGGTTTCGTATGAGACAATTCGCCGGTGGGGCATCAAGTTCGGGCCGGACTACGCTCGCTGCTTGCGCCGCAAGCCGCCGTGCCGGAATGATGTCTGGTACCTGAACGAAGTCGTCGTCACCATCGCCGGCAAAAAGCTTTGGTTGTGGCGCGCCGTCGACCAGGATGGATATGTGCTGGACGAAATCGTGCAAAACCGCCGCAACACCAAGGCCGCCAAGCGCTTGCTGACGCGGCTGTTGAAGAAGCAGGGGCTCGCGCCGAAGCGCATGATCACCGACTAGCTGCGCTCGTATGGAGCGGCAAAGCGACAGGTGATGCCGGACGTCGAGGCACCGGTCGCACAAGGGGTTGAACAACAGAGCGGAGAATTCCCATGTGCCGCCGCGAAACGGGAGCGGATGATGCAGGGGGTCCGATCGCCGGGAGGCCTGCAACGCTTCGTCTCGACCTTGTCAGCCCTCCGCAACCTCTTCGTCCCGCCCCGCCCCAAACGTTCTGCTCTCGCCATACATGTTCATCGCCTGCAAGCCATCGCCGAATGGAAGGCCGTGACTGGAACGCCCGCATGAATTCTGCAGCAGCAGCCCTCGGCCGGCAACGGTGGGAGGCCGCTGAGCCTCATCCGCTTCGATGAGAGCGGCGTCGGCGGGTTCTGTCGCAAACTTTTCGGAAAGGTCATTTGCTGCAGAAAAATGGCCTGCGGCATCGATCGCGACGAGCACTGAAGTCGATCAGAATCCGCAAGAGCCAGTATTTCAATAACCGGGCTCGAACACATCTCAACCGGTGAAAAGGTTCTCGAAGTCCGCGAGGCCCCCGCGGCGGCCATCATCATGGACGCGCTGCGGCACCTCGAAACCGCTTCCCTTGGCGTCGGATCAATCGTGTTGAAGCAAGGGCTTGAGCAAGCCTGGTCCCAGGAGGCGGTTTCAGGTGCATGGGGCAGTACTATTCACAAGAGGTGCGAACGGGCCATAGCGTGCGCACTCGAGGGCGTCAGCGGGAGCGTCAGCTACATAGTCGATAACACGCGCTTTTTACCTCGATCTCGGCTCGCGACGATGGATTGCTAACGGCGAACTCATGCTGGTCGGCAAGGCGATACTGGCTGGAGCATCAACTCGGCCGACGAGAGTGGCCCACCATCCTAGACAGGATCGGCCGATATGCCGGCATCGCCGCTCTGCAAAGAGCACAGCGGGCATCCAGACGTTGCCGGGTTGACTATGGGTGTCCGAACCGCGAAAAGAGGCCGCTCTTCATGAGTGGCGTGCGCCGGCAGTCTAACCCCAAGCCCCCCGCCCAGGCTGCCGGCGCGCTTCTAGGAACATCGAGGTAGGGCACTACGCCGCTTGCTTGTCCGACTACGCTTCGATCAGATACCGCGGTGGCCAGCCTCGACCCGTCGCTTGCGCCTGCGCCCGCCGAGACCTTGTGCTTCCTCCAGCGAGTCAAGCCGATCACCATGGGCGTCCCACCTCCCCTGCTAGAGGGCAAGGCGGCTTGCGTCGCCCGTGTTGTTACTCTTCTTCGCTGTGGTCGGAGTTTTTCCCTGCCTTCGGAATCGGGACATTCGACTTTGCAAAAAAATAGGCCATCGTGGTCGATCGTCACGCCCCCAGTTCGGCGGCACGATGGACGCAGCGCAAGCTCTTTGCGCGGGGGGCTCGTCCCATCAAATACTTGATGCAATTTGCGCTTTGCGTACCTCCGTGCATGTTGCTCGATGCCAGGCGGAGGCCTCTGTCTAAATGATCGCATCGATCGCGTTGCCGCGATCGCCGCAGCCGTTTTCGAGCAGGACAATGGCGTTGTCGGCAGCGATGCGCATGCAAAAATTCACAGATGCGTCTAGACTTAGACTAGCGCATCTTCGCCATCGCGCTCGGCTATGAAGCCGCCTTCTTAGCTACGTCGCAAAGGGTTATCCGGCCAAGGCGGGTTCAATGGAATGAAATGAGGCCCCTTTGGGTCCTGAACTTTCAACTTCCAGATTGCCTCTTTATGCGACTTTTCGAGCACAGAACGTGAACATGAGAGCGTGCTGGCATGTTTAGACCCCCTTGAGGTCAGTTCGTGCAGTGAGCGCCAGACAATGTTTAAGGCAGCGTCTTCATGCGCCACCGCCCCGTTCGATCGGAAAGAACTGGTGCAGACTGGAGCACCGTCACGCGATTCCACGACTAGCAAAGATTTGGCAAGCAATGCTGCTATAAGCTTCAGGAAAGAAAATTGGGGGGGCGGGCAATCGTGCTCAGGGCGTGCGTCAGTCGCGTACAACATGCCGTTGGACATGGTGGTTTCCACACGGGACACATTCAGGTCTTCGAGCCACCAAGAACTGGTGCGGAGCTGGAAGGCTATACGGAGATTAAGAGCTTCCGGTACGTTTATGACTGCGGGTCCGAGCACGGCAACGCGTTCAAGAGCGCATTAAACGCGCACCGGCTGAGTTGCGAGGGACGCACGGACATTCTCTTCGTATCCCACCTCCACTCTGATCACATCAACGGCATCGAACACTTGCAGGCCATTGCACCAGCAGAGACCGTCGTCGTGCCGTATCTCGACGTCATCGAGCGACTGATCTTCATTCTCGCTGACACGGAGTCCGGCGCCGTTTCGACATCCGCTCGCGAGTACTTCGGCAATCCGGCGGGCTGGTGGCTGGACCGCGGCGCGAGATACGTCATCTTTCTCGAGGCGGATGATGGTGATGCTCCGCGGCCGGGCGGGCCGATGGAGCCCGATGGTCCGATCGACGACGGCGGGGGTGACGATCGCCGGGATCCGATGGCATTGAAAAGAAAAAGCCCGGCACGCGGCTTGCCCACCACCTGCGTAAGCCAAGAGGACCTGTCCCGGAAGGTTTGACGGCCGCCAGCGAAGCGAGGTCAGAAGCCGCCGACGGCGCCGTTCTTGCCGGCGCCGGCTCCTTCATGCGACTGGAGTGGCGCTATCATGAAACTGCACAGTGGCAGATCGGCGACTGGATCCTGCTCCCCTATGTGCATCCGGTCGACAAGGCCGTTCGTTCCCGCTTTCAGCGAGCGGTCACAAAGGCCCTTAGGATCAGAGGCGGCAACGAGGAAAAGCTCGCCGCGAAATCGATCGAATTTCTTTGCTCGCCCGAGAAGACGAAGGTGCTGCTTGATCTCTACGGTGAGCACTTCGGGCACGGCCACAACGCCCTGTCGATGTCGCTCTACTCCGGACCGTATTGTCAAAGCACCCGACCAGCCGATGACGATCATCGCTGGCATCGATACGGATGGCCCTATGAGGACTTTCCCCATTGGGACATCGGCTTCATTGAACCTGTGGGCTGGCTCGGAACGGGAGATTCCGCGCTGAAGCAGAAGCTACGGCGCGACCCCTGGATGAATTTCTATCAGCCATACGCGTCCAATGTTGGTATATTGACGCTGCCCCACCACGGCTCCGCTCACAATTTCCACGAGGAAATCCTGGCATTTGACGGCCTTCAGATGGCCCTGGCCACAACGGTCGATCGCCAGAACCGCGTGGCGCGGATGCTTGACACCCTCGCGGTCGTGCAGGCTCGCGGGATTCACGGACATGTCGTCGACGATCGACGCATGAGCACCTATCGGTTCTGGTGCGGGCGCACGATGGGGAGATGATATTGGAAGAGGTTCGCCGGATCGCCATGGCGCCTGCGCTGACCGTCAGCTGCCGTGAGGAGGCCGACGAACTGATGTCGCTCGTGCGTGCGTCGGCCGCACGAGCGCGGGACTGGATGTCAGCATAAACCGGCGATCCGCTCGACATGCTGCGGCAGATCAAATTCGAGCCTGTCGCCTTTCATTCGATCGAGGATCGTGCGCTCAACTTCATCGAGCAGATCAATCAGACCTGGACGTTTGCAGTCGCGATTGGCGCTGCCAGGCAGTTGCTGCAGCTGCATCCGAATATCGGCGGCTTCCGCCTCGCGCCTGGCGCCCATGCGTCGCTCGAGCTCGACATCATGAGCGTGGAGCTGGTGAGGTTGGCGCGGAGACCTTCGCTGCGGCAACCCCCCGCAACAACGGCAAACTTGCGGCGGACCTCGCGAAGCTCGCGGGGCGGCCCGAACGCAACCGGTACGTGTTCTTCATGTCTCCGCTGTTCCCCGGAAACTCGCGGCGGCCGCAATTTGAGAAAGATGGTATTGAGGTCTGGTCGATCGATGTCTGACCTGCGAACCGCACGACCTCCGGTCGAGGATGTGATTACTGGCCTTACAACCAAATCCGCGCGAATTCGGGCGCTCGCGCTAGCCGGCTACGAGCGGGCGGAGATCGCCCGTATGCTCGAGCTCCGATACCAGCATGTTCGCAAAGTGCTCGTCGATGAGGAAGCCAGAGGCGCACAGGGGCAACGACCTCGTAGCGCCGGGAAACCCAAGGCGGCGGATCATGCGGCTGCCAGCCCGCGCTTGGACGCCTCGCCTGCAGTATTGATCAAGGCCGGGTTCCGGCCAGTCGGCGAGTGGACCCGCCTTTCGGAAGAGGCCTTCCATCTTAGCGAGAGGGCGCCCAACGAGCCTGGAATCTACGCCTTCGCCGTTGACGGAGTGGTTAAATATATCGGGCTGACCCAGACAGGTTTGCACGCGCGGATGGGCCACTACCGGCGGGGCCACAAAGGCCACAGGACGAGCTCGCGCGTGGAAGGCGCTGATCCTCGAGTGCCTAGCCGAGGCAAAGTCGGTGCAGGTTTTTGTCGCGACACCCGAGGCGCTCGAGTGGAACGGTCTGCCGGTGAGCACTGCCGCCGGGCTTGAAGCCGCCCTCATCCGCGCCATGCGACCCAAATGGAATATGCTGGGAGCGAAGCGGCTGATACCCGGGGCTTCCCTCTCGGAATAGGAGAGTTCCCGTCCTAGGTTTAGAGGCATGTGCAATGCCCCCGAACAGGTCGGTGAGGTGATGGGCAACAAGATGGACCACCTCTCCCTCCGGCTGGATCCGCCCGCGGACGGCAAGCAGGGAGGACGAAAGCACAAGAACCGAACGGATATCTAACTAGGAGGAACCGCCGCCGCCGTATGCGCGGCGGCGGTTTGATGATCATGCGACCGCGATCGCATTTGCCATCGCGTTGACTGTGAGAGCGAATAGGGCCGGTTTCGATAGCGTCGCCTTGAGCTGATCTGGCCAATCCGGATGGACGGATGCCCATGCGAGTATCTTGGATGCATCGAGACGTCGATGACTCGCAAGATAGCGCGACGAGATCTTTGCCGGTACCGACTCGCGCACATAGTGGGCATTGAGCGGCCGAAGGGTGGTGAACAGCCCGTATGCCTTGGCGAACGTCTCGACCTCGCCCTCCTCAGCGAGCGAAGAAAGTAACTCCAGCACCGGCCCGGAGGTGTGATGTACGCGTCCGAACCGAAACGGGAGATGGCGTCCGCGACCCGCCGCGCGTTGCGGACGCCGATAGCAGCAAGCGCGTCGTGCAGAGCACGTACCCTCGGCGCCGCCTGCCCCTGCCCAATACTCGGCCTTTCCGGTCCGGTTGTCAGCAACACGCGCCGCCACCGCCTCCGCATTGGGAGAAAGCACCCTGACCCGCCCCTCCTGGACGTCCAGAATGCCGGCAGCGATCAATGTCGCAAGCTCGGCGTCGAACCGTGGGAGCATCGTCTTGAAACAGAGACGCCAGGTCGCCACGGAACACAAAGGCAAGTGTGTCGGGCTCAAGCCAGGGGACGGCTCGCGTTCCTCCATGGACGTTGAGAAGGAGGCCGAGGACGAGTGCTTCTCGCAGTCGCTGGCCGGCTCCTGAACCAGGCCGTAGCAGAGGGTTGCGACTGCGGTGCAACGCGGCGGTCGCCATCAGATACGGAAAGACGTCGCGATACCAACGCGGGGGTGTTTCGCGATCGGGTGCTGCTTCCGCCGGATCTTTGTCGAGCCACGCGAGCACGGGTGGACGGCAGGGCTCGGGCAACGCTACGAGCAGCCGCTTGCGAAAGGCACCTAGCTCGATCGGTCGAACGGAGTTGCTGAGAGCTGCCTCAAGATCGTGCCAGTCTCGGAAGCCCCCGCCGCGGGCAACTGCTGCCTGGCATTTGTTCAACGGAAAAACGAAGCCGCTGTCCTCAAACAGCCGCTTCAACTCCTTTGCGCATTTCTTAGCGCCATCAAGTGTGGAATACACGCGAAGTCCTTCATCTCGGCCTTGTCGAGATGCGCTGCTCACCTCTTGCGGCCGGAATCAGGGTTCGGTCGCGAGAAAGAATACCCGTTGGACGACGGTCCTTCGCCATGGCAGCGGCCACGCCGACGATGGCGGCGCTCAACCAACAATATGCGAGTTGCTGAGAAGGTTCAATCCTGACCCAACCCTAGGGGCGGCTGCCGGACAAGCTGGCCGTGAAGATAGATCTTGACGGTCGTTCCTCTGATGCGTCGGAGTCGCGGTGACTACTTGCGTCGCTAAGAGCGTGCGCCGAGCTGACGGTTGTCTATCGACCCATCTTCATGAGCATCTCGTCCATTCGTTCAAAAAGCCGGTTCTCGGGCGGGTCCCCCGCATCCGCTCCCGTAAGCATGTGGCACAGATCGTCTAGGTTGATGACCAGTATGAACTTCCCATTCTCACGCAAGATCGTCTCGGCAGATTTCCGGGCGCTCTCATCGGCGCCTGATCGCGCGACCAGGATAGCGACCGTCCTGAGCCCTTTGGAGAAGAGATATTTTTCGGTGATTTGGATCTCAGCTTGACCAATCGGCTCATGATAGTTTTTCGCGTCGAAGACAATGTAGCGAGACGAGAAGTCGGCGGCGATCATAGACCAGAATGAACCGCGATCTGATTTGATCCGGCCAATCAAATCCATTCGGTTCAGCTTATCGTCGGTGCGCTGTTGAGAACTCAGATTGGAGAGTTCCGCCGCAAATAGAAACCGAATAGCCTGCTCGCAATATTTCTCGAAGTCGCTCCAACCTTCCTTGCCGGCTGGGATTTGACGGAGGCGCGAAGCGAGCTTCCAGCCTGTCGGCGATTGCGTGTCCACGTTGCCGCGAATGCCAGAATCACCGTCGAGGACAGTTTCTGAGACGAGCTCTTCGAGGGCGTCCGCGAGTGCGTCATCTTTCTCTGCCAACGACCTCAGAGTGCCCAGTCCCCAAATCTGAACTTCAGGTGCGGCGGTCGACTTGAGCTCCGCGAGGGCCTGGTCCGAAATGTCGAGGGATACGATGACGATCCCGCCATCGAAGCCCTCTGTTCTAACGATCCCATGGATGTGAGAAATCGCGTCTCTTACATGCCGCTGCCAATCTTTCTGCCAGCGGAACATCTTGAACTCGACGGCCAACTTTCTGACTGTCTCTTTCGGCGTAAACGTCAAGTCTGGAAGCGAACGGTAGAGTTCCCATTCTTCCTCGTCTGCTGGCTCTTCATCCGGCCGCGTTGCGGCCGCCAGGCCGACGTCCTCCTGCGCGAGAATCCGTAGCAATAGATCTTGCCAATCTCGATCGAGGTTGTGGGTCTCGATCTGCAGCTCTTTCATCTTCCCCATTGTGTCTCCTGCGTTTGTAAGCCTCTAAACCGCTACCGAGTTCAGCAGCCCCGAAGGCGTAGCTCGCGCTGAAACCCTCCATCCATCGGCATCGGTGTGGCTTGCTGTTGCGTCATGGCTGGATCGCAACTTCCGCAACCAAGCTCAAGTTTTTTCACCTCGTCCGTCGGCCTCAGGCCGTTGTCTTGCATCTGTCACAAAAAGGATGTCTTAATGTAGATCTTGAGGGGACGTGCATAATGCGGACACTTGTGCTGATAGCATTGGGTGTACTTGCGGCAACTCATACTGCGTTTGCTTGGGGGACCTCTGGTCATTCGATTGTTGCGGAGATCGCGCAGCATCGTTTGAACGACGCGGCCGCCGTTGGTGTCGAATCCATCCTGGGGCCGGGTACGTCACTCGCATCCATCGGTAGTTGGGCAGATGATGAACGCGCTCGAGACCGGAGAACGACCCGTTGGCATTTCGTCGAAATACCATCCGCCGCCGCAGCCTACGACGCGACTCGCGACTGCACACCCGACCCGGCGCTTGGTGATTGCATCATCGCAGCGATCGACCGGGAACTCGCGCTCGTCAGCTGTGCCACCGCACCAACGGAACAGCGGCAGCGGGCGCTGAAGTTCCTGGTTCACCTCATTGGAGACCTCCATCAACCGTTGCACACGATCAAGGACGAACGCGGCGGAAACGGCATCGATGTCACGATAACCACCCTGGAGCGGGTGAACGGAGACCTACCGTTCAACACAAACCTGCACTCAGCTTGGGACGCTGCTCTGATCGACAAGACCGCCTGGTCATGGGATAGCTATGTCGAGCGCCTCGAAACCGGTTGGCTCAGGACGGCTGACGCCACTGCCATTTCTGTCGGTACGACCACCGACTGGGCGAACGAGAGCCACCGCATCGCAGTCACACTGATCGCCAGCGTGCCGAACAACATAGTGCTGGATGATGCTTATCGGAACGAGAACCTTCCTCTGATCGACCACCAGCTGGGAACCGCGGGCCTTCGATTGGCGGAACTTCTCAACAGGGCTTTCTCGACCAGCAGCTGCCTACCTAGTGATTGAGTAGACGCCGTCACGAAGCGTTTGTGAGGTGGCCGGAAAACTCCGGCACGGGAGGTGACATGCCAAGAGCGACGCAGGACTTGTCCATTTCCCCGGAGGCTCGGAGGCAGGTCTATGCGGCGCGCCGATACGTGCAGCGGGACGTACAGGAGGAACTGGACCTACGCATCCCGTTCGACGTCTATTTTCAGGACCCGGCCATCACGGCGTCGGACCAGAAGTTCGATTTCGCGGATGGATTTCTGGTGCCCTGGGAACCGGGGTTGGGCGATGGTCCAACCAGTGCACGATTCGTGGTGGTCGATTATGACGGCGGCACTGAGTCCTTCGCCGCGCCGGCGAAGTGGGATCCTCGGCGAAACGTTTTTCTCGACCAGAATGGCGATGAGGTAGACCGGAACAAGCTGAACACGCCTCAGTTCCACCAGGTGAACGTCTGGGCCACGCTGCAGAACGGACTTGATTACTTCGAGAACGGGTTTGGTTTGGGACGGCCAATTCGCTGGGGTTTCGAGGGCAACCGGCTGATCGTTGTTCCCCACGCCGGCTACGGCGAAAACGCCTACTACGATCGCGAGAGCAAGTCGCTCCAGTTCTATTATTTCGACCGACCTGCAGGCCGCGTTTTCACCTGCCTCTCAGCCGACATCATCAACCACGAATTCGGCCATGCCGTGCTCGAAGGTCTACGTCCCTACTATAACGAGTCCGTGCTGCCCGAGACCGCGGGATTTCACGAGTTCATGGGCGATATGGCTGCGATCCTGATCGCCTTCCGCAACAATGCCTTCCGTGCCCAACTCGTCGCGAAAACAGAGGGCGACCTCGACAGCGAGAGTGCGCTGTCCAGCATTGCCGACGAATTCGGCAGACAAGTGAAGGATCGGCCTTACCTGCGTAGCGCTCTGAACAAGCAGACGTTTGCTGACGTGAAAGACAGCCAGTCGCAACACTTCATGTCGGAGGTGCTGACCGGAGCCATATTTGACATCCTCCGCCGGCTGTCGCGATATTATATCGACGTTGAAAAGCTCTCTGTCGCAAAGGCATTCTGGTACACTGTGCGACGGATGCAAAACGTAGCAGTGCAGCCCCTCGATCTGCTGCCGCCCGTAGACGTCACCTTCAAAGATTATGCGATCGCCGTCCTGCGGGCAGAGGAGATCGCCAATCCGAGCGATCCGGACGGTCAGCGAGCGATGATGCTCGACGCGTTCATACAACGCGGGCTGATCGACGAGTCGGAGCGTGAAGAGCTTGGCCGAGCAAAGGTCACGTTCCGGCGTCTGCCTGTCGACATATTTCACGATGTCGAAACCATCGCGAATTCGCGGGCGTACGCCTACCGCTTCCTCGACGATAACCGTAAGTCGCTGCTTATCCCGTACACGGCGGACATTGTTCTTCCTGAGGTCACGACCGCGCAGAAGTTCACCATCGACGGGCGCCGACAGCCGAAGCAGGTCCTCGTCCAGTACGTCTGGCGCGAGGATGTCGAGCTCAACGGTGCTGAATTCGGCGCCTATGAAGGCCAGACCACAAGTCTGCTGTGCGGCGGCACGATCGCGCTTGATGAGAACGGCAACGTCCTTCACTGGGCGCGGAAGCCGGGTACCGGGCCACAGCTTGGCACGGGCCGGGACGCCGATGATGAGCTTGAGGAAGGACGAGAGCGCAGGGCGGCCTTCCTCTCGGCGTTGGCCCGTCGGATTGCGGCAGGGAGAATCAACAATCCGATTGGTGGGGAGGCTGGGCTGCTCGAGAAGAGCATAGCTCCTCTCGGCTCGCGCGTGATCGACGGCACGGTGCGCTTTCACCTGGCTCCGCATATCGGCCTCCATGACGATCGCGACGATGAAATGGGAGATGTGCAGTGGCAGATAAGCTCCTAGTCCGCGCCTACGACGTCGAGGTCGGCGACTGCATCTATTGCTGCATTCCCGGGGCGCGTGTGAAAGACGGTGCGGTCGACAACTTCCACATCCTCATAGACTGCGGTTCGAAGGGCCGGGCAGCGCTACTAAAGCGTGCGGTCGCAAATCTGAAAGAGATCCTGCCGGACGCCGGCGGTGGGCGGGTTCGGCTCGACCTTCTGGTCGCGACACACGAACATGCCGACCATATCAAGGGATTCGACCCCGAGGACTTCGACGGCATCCAAATCGAAAACATCTGGATGAGCGCGGCGATGAACGCGCAGCATCCTCAAGCCGAACACGCCTTTGCCCTCAACCGGCTTGCGGCGCGGGCCATGCGCAATCTTGCGGCGAGGGACCTGTCCCTGAGCCCTGAGCTCCAAGGCCTCGTTGCCCTCTATGAGCTCGGCAATGACGGCGCGATGGAGGCGTTGCGAACCACGCTTCCGACCCGAAACGCAATCGAACCCAAATACGTCCATGCCGACATGACGGAAGATGAATTGGCGATCGAGACACTGCAGGGCGCCACTCTCAAGGTTCTCGGGCCCGAAGAGAATATCGACCTCTATTATCTCGGTGATGAAGGGGCGGAGATCGTTCACGCCTTCAATGAAACGACAGGTGCCCTGCGAACGCTCAGGGACGAGCCCCAGGTCAGGCCCGAGAGCATAAGCGGCTCCGATTTCCGGCGTCTGCGATCGCGGATGATGTCGGGACTGTTCGCGTTCACGCAGGAAAACGACAAAGTCATCAACAACACCAGTGTCGTTCTGCTGATCGAATGGAAAGGACGGCGCCTTCTGTTCGTCGGCGATGCAGAATGGACCAATACGTTCCGCCTTGGGCAGGGAAATGGTTCCTGGAACACAATGTGGAACACGCGGCCCGAACTTCTGGGCGAGCGGATCGATTTCCTCAAAATCGGCCATCATGGCAGCGAGAACGCCACGCCTTGGTCCAGCGGCGGAAACGGCGAAAGCGAGCCTGCCAGGATCCTGAATGCGATCCTTCCCCTTCCTGCCGATGGAGAGCAGCCAGCCGCGAAAGCGCTCGTGTCGACGGCACGAGGGAACACGTACCCAAGCATCCCGCGCTCCGAGCTTCTTGTCGAGCTCGGCAAGCGCGTCGGCAACGCTCGAAAGTATCTGGACAGCTTCGGTGCGGCCGGTGCCGCGAACCTGCCGCACTATGCGGACCGGGAGGAGCAGTGGCTCATGGAGGCACAACCGCCGCGAACGGACCTCGAGTGCATCCTCAGTGGCAAGACTTATGTGGATATCGAGATCGAAGCGGAGTGACCGCCCGGGCGTCGATCTGGGCCCGCGCAGCACCGCGGCGACCGTCCGTCGGCAACTCCTCGCATGACATGAACCGTCATTTTGGCAAAGGGAGGGTCACATGAAACCAAGATACATACATATCGGCAGCTGGAATATCGAACATTTCGGGCGAGTGGACGACTCACCGAACAATCAGTACGCCATCGCCGAGCACATCGAACTCTCCGGCGTCAGCATTTTAGCGATTCAGGAGCTCTACATCACGGATGATTTCCCAGCCGGCGGCCAACTTGGAAACAAGTTCCTCAGAGCCTCCTTAGATCTCGTCGAGGAGCACACCGGCAATCATTGGGAGTACGAAATCTTCCCGAATCGTGATCCGAGCGATCGAGAACAGCTTTGTGGCATCGCCTGGAACACGGCCCGCGTAACAAAAGTCGGCGACACCCTGCGCGTCAACGTGTCGAACCAGGTCGTCGACGACAACGGAGACAGGCTCTTCCTTTGGGACAGGCATCCGCATGCGGTGAAATTTGCGGCGAGGCCCGGTGAAGACGCAGCCATACAACTGACGGACTTCGTGGTGATACCGCTTCACATGAAGTCGAACGTCGGGCAACGCCACGTCGTGATGCGCACGCGATACCATGAAGCGCGCGAACTGATGGCGCAGATTGCCGCAATTGGCGATGCCTTCGATGAGCGTGATATCATCGTCCTCGGCGACACCAACTGCAAAAGGCGTGACGAAGGAGCGATTCAGGCCTTCATCGAGAGCGGCTTTGAAGACTTGAATGAAGACGACATCCCGACCTACGCGATCGGCAATGATGCTCCGTTCGACCGCATCTTTATCCCGCGCGGCGCCGAGCGGAAAACCTTCCGGTTTAGCCGCCAGTATATTCTGAGATCGGCAAGTCCCCTGGCGCATGATAAGTATCTTTCCGACCACTATCTGGTGAAAACCTCAATCGTGGTGCGGCGGGACGATGATTTTGGGAGCGCCGAAATTGCTGCTGCTGTGAGCGTAACCTAGTCCTGGCGAAGTCGGATCTCAGGGTATGGGGGCAGGCGGTGCATGTTGGTTGATCGACGTGGAGGGGGCATGGGGAAGACACTCATTGCGATAGGTATTGCCATTCTCGCGATAGGCCTTCTTGTCACGTTCGCCCTGACACCGGAGGCCCTTCGCATCGTCGGCGATTTTGCGCGCATCGGATCGGGGTTCGACGGTGCCCTCCCGCTGCCTCCGGATGAAATCAACAACGCCATCAGCGAAGCCAATGCCATCGCGACCAGCGTGAATCAGGCGACCATTGAGACCAAATCCTGGGCACAATGGCTGTTGACGCTGGTCGTCGTGTTCGGAGCTGGAACGACGGTACTCGCTGGCCTGCAGAAGGCAATCCAATGGGGACCGCGGGCCAGCACCCTGCTGACCCTTGCCATCGGTTTGCTCGGTGCAGGCGCCGCCGTCTCGACGTCCGGTGCAACTTATCTGAATGGCGTCGCCGATAGCCGTTTCGCCTGCGTGGAACATTGAACAGGAGGCGGCCAAAACGCTCAGTTCGGTCAGAGATGAAACCGATGCACAGGCGGCGCGCCAATACCTTGATGACCTGCTCCGGTCTGCGAACCGTTGCAAAAGCTCTCCGGACGATCCCAATGCCGATACTGAAGCCTTCTGTCGCCGCCGGGAGCCTCGACAAACGAAACCGCGTCTCTTCCGTCGATCAAGCAGAGCCTGGGGTCGATTTCTAGAAGAGACTTCTTGCCGCCAACGAGGTCGGCCGGCCATGTCGGCACAAATGGCAGCCCCAGGCATGGCCAGAGCAACGATGCGAAGGCAGGCCCGTCATTGCTTTCAGACGACATGCTTGAAGACAACAGACCTACCAAATAACCGCCACTGTCAAAAACGGGTCCACCGCTCATTCCGCCGACTGCATGAGCGCTAATCTCGAAGCTCGGCCACCGCATCAGAGCGCTGTCTCGTTTGTCGTCATAGACCGTAACCACCTTCCCTCGCGAGGCAAAGGCTTCACCTCTAAAGCCTGTACCGATCAACGTGTCCTCAAAGCGAAATCCAATGACCGTCACGGTCTCGCCTTCCTGCGGCGAACGTGTCGTTATCCACGCTTGTCTGTACACATTCCGGTCCGGAAGAGGCGAGGCCGCTTCAAGACTCAAAATCGCGATGTCACTATTGGCATTTGAAGTGACGCCTCGAAGTCTCCAAAACATCGCGGCATCATCTCTCAGGCCAAATGCCACACACTCAGTGCGGCTCTCCCGTAGGGCCTCTGCTTGCGGGTCAAGCGTATGCGTCGCTGTCACCGCAATCCCTGGCGCGACCATGACGGCGGTCCCTTGGACCGAAACTCTCGCACCTTCTGTAAATGCCAAACCTAAGACGACCCCACCGAAATGGCCCCAGTTCTCGATTGAGCCAAAGCCGGCCTCTACTCCGATGTTCATTTGAAAGCGCATGGCCTCGAAATGGACTTCACTGCCAACTGCGGCAGCAGCTAACGGGTCGCTTGTGATCGTTACTGCGGCGCGTCGTCGGACCCCAATGGGCGTAGTTTCCATGTCGTCCCCAATCACCTAGTGGAGAGTGTTTACCGATATCGCCGAATCGAGCGTAAAGGAGTCCCTTAGTATCTTAGGGGTAGCGGGCCTGATTGGGGAATAGCTTCCCCTCCTCCTATACCGGGCGGAACTACCGTGAGTCTTTCCGGTACTAAAGGCAGTCACTTTGAGCACTACCCCCCTGCAACCAAAGGGGGCCATCTGGCAGCCGGGCCGATGAAGGCGAGGATCGCAGGCCCTCTTGCCTGAAGCCCCCGACGCGAACGCCTAAAAGGCCACCAGAGGGGCCACTCCTACACCATAGGGGGGGAGTTATCGAAATGTCGTACTCCAGCGCCGCCCTGGCCAACTCTTGGAACCAATCACAGACCATCCCGTTCGACTCGCCAGCTTTGCGGAGTAGCGAGATGCGCGACGAGCAGTTTGACATTCCGGTGACCATCGAGACTGAACGCACCGGCCGATTCTTGACGGTGACCCGAACTGCCCAAGCCGCGAGTTTCCTCGTTGAACGCTGGCCGGCCGAGAAGCGCGGCCCAAAGTACCGCTCAGCCCTCAAGGCGATGATGGACGTTATGGAGCAGCGCAAGACCGTGAGTGTCGCCCGAAAGGCATTCGTCGGGGCCGCCAAGGAAGCCGGCGTTTTCGTGCGAGAGGACTAAGCCCGCCTCACTCCATGTCCGGCACGTCGCCACCCACAAAGAGCGTCGTGGGCTCTCCATATTCGCCAAGCGATGGGTTGGCATCACGCGACCACGCCATGACGCCGGCATGTTTCGTCACAAGGCTCTTCGCCATTTGCTCAAGCTTCCTAATGGCGTAAGAAGCGATCAGATCGGGATGTATAGGGCACCAACTAGTATGGAATTATCCGTCTTTGAACTGAACGAGGGGCAAACCCTTCGTATCAAATCTCCCGGCAAGTGCATCTACTGCGGAAGCGACCAGGGCCAACTCAGAAACGAGCATGTCATCCCATACGCGCTCGCAGCTAATACGATCGTTCTTGAAAAATCCTGCTGCGAAACCTGTCAGAACATCATTCAGCGATATGAGCAAGAAGTTCTAAAGAAGCAGCTGGGCATATTCAGGACGCAAGTTGACGCACCTACACGCCGACCGAAAGAAAGACCTACCTGTGCGGACCTGCATTTCGTCGAGGTGAATACCGAAGGGCAAGTGATAAGGGATTTGGGCTTTCGTTCTATACCCATCAATGAGGCCCCAATCGCATTCCACTTATGGGCTTCTCCTCTGCCACGCCGCCTCCGTAATCCCATAGACCCAGCCATCGAACGTGGGAGTCCATGGTCTTTCGTTGATGAGGAAGCTGCCGTCACTCTATGTCGAAAGGTCGCAGCGGAAACAGGCGCAAACCACGTTGCTGTAAAGACCGGTGAAGTAAACCGCCTTCATTACCTTCGATCACTCGCGAAGACTGCGCATGCCTTTGCGGCGGCCAAATTTGGACTGGATGCGCTTGAGCCGTTCCTGACTGATTTGATCCTCAACCGATCCGATGACGTTTCAGAGTACGTGGGTGACGATCCTTTCGTAGCACCGATTGAGGATATCGACGGGCACACGTTGCAGATATTTCTTGGTGAGGCGATGGGTGGCCCCGAGCAGGGGTTGCTTACAGTGCGCTTCCAACTGTATCCCTTCCTAGATAGTCCGGCTCATTTGGTCGTTGTGGGCAAGGCGCTTGTGGACATAGGGGCGAGACTACGCGGAGAGGTTTGATGACTGGCGTGCGGCCATCGCCTCCTCGACCCCTAATGTCGCCGCATGATGCCATACCTACTGGTCCTCGGGTAGTCCCTGTGGCTGGCCCCTGCGCGGTAGTGCAGCACAAGATGGTCGCCATGATGGCGGGAGACGCCTGGCCTGGCGTGATGGCGGGCCTGCGGTGGGCACGGCGCAGAAGGGGGCGGAAGTGCCGTTTGGGGAGTGACTGGGTGAAGGGCTTGATTGGGAATAGCTTCCCCTCCTCCTCTACCGGGCGGAACTATCGTGAGACTTGCCGGTACTCTAGGCAGTCACTTTGGGCACTACTGCCTAGCGGGTCCTAATGGGGCTATCTGACGGCCGGGCCGATGAAGGCATTCGGGTAAGGTGGCTTGCAGAGATAAAGATGGTGCGGCGGGTGATTTGGAAGGATCAGGACTGACCAAACCGGCCCTCTGAAAAGTTACTGGCTAAATGATGTCCACGATATGAGCCTGTCACTCTTTCTGATCCCGGCGATCTCATCCAGCATGTCTATAAGCTCGTCGCTCTTCCGTCCGTGTTCAAGGAACTGACGCCTGCGAAATGGCTCTGTTAGTACCGGTGGCTTGCCGACGAAAAAGAGCCTGTCCTGAGAATAAATCTGCGTAATGTTGTTGATCCAATTTACAATCCAGGGCGCGGCGCTAAAGGATGCACAGTTCGGCGTTGATCGCATATACCGAGGGGTACAAAGATAAACGCACAAGTGGGGAGTTAGAGGCACCAGCGCTCGCCCATCTATTCTATTGGCCAACAATCCTCCGGTCAGCCAGTCAAGATGCCCATCGCCAAATATGAACTTCTTATATGTTGAGTGAATTAAAACGAAATATTGGTTTGATATAAGACCATTTTCACACCGTTCCTTTGCAGTGCTGTACGCCTGTCTCATATTGCCTTTCCCAACGTCTTCGTTGGGAGGCAATCCGACAAGCTCAGGGTAGCTTTCAAACCGAAATCTGCTGCCTGGGCTACGGATGAGAAGGGAAAACAGTACGAGTAGAAGGCCGCGATGAACGTCTTCAGGAAGGTCGTAAAAGCGGCACATGTCACGCAAATTTCGATCACGCTTGAAAAACAACGGGATCATCTTAAAGAATTCACTTATATTTGTTCCAAGTGGTTTCAAGGATATTAGCGTCTCTACAATGCTCGGTGCCACATCATCGGCACTTTGAAAGTCCCCCTCGAAATTAGTTTCCCAGACGTTTCCCTTGAATACAGTATGTCCGTGGGCCTTTTTGGCAATCTTGCGGTTTCTTGCCCGCTTCTTTTCAACTCTCTCGTCAGGCTCAATCCACCATACGTCTCCGTTCTTGTCCGCCCAATATTTTTGAAGCCCGACAGGCCACCAATGATGCTCACGAGATTTCGATGATCCAGTGGCCATTGTGCGATCTCAACGTTGCCTAAAATAACGAACCGTGGGCCGCTGCCTGCGGAACCTTGATTTGCGTGGCCGGCTTCTCGACAATCACGAGGGCATCGTCAGGTGCACTGCGCTGTAGCCGCTTCGTCTCAGACCACGGTGCCGCAAGCCACGTCTCGGTCTCCTCTTGCGTGGTAAGAATCACCGGCATGGCCTTCTCGTGGATAGGCTTGATAAGGGCGTTGGGAGCGGTTGTCAGGAAGCCATAGACCTAATGATCGCCAGCGCCGTCCTTCACCTTGCGCACCCCATGCCAAGACGTCCAGAAGCCCGCGAAGAAGAACAGCGGGCGGTCTTCATTGATGGCAAACCAGAAGTTTCGCTGAATGCCGGTCTCGGGGTTCTTGTCGTTCGTCACAGGGGTAGGCTCCGCGAAGCTCGTCACCGGGACCACGCACCGGTGCTCGACACCCAGAAACTGCTGCCAATGGTCATAGTTTGGGTGGCGGATGTTTGTCCTGCCGTAGTCCGCCTTGCCCGTGACCTGGCTGGGTTCCGTAGGCATCCCCCAAAGCAGGCTGGTAAGCTCGCGCTCTCCGTCCAGGGCGTTGCGCACCACGGGGCCTGGGGGCCGGTTGGCATAGATGTCTATGGACGGCTCTAGGTTGCCCAAGATGTCCCGCAAGGCACGGGTCCACTGGCGGACGGCCTCTTGCGACGTGGTGATGTTGTAGAGGTTGCACATGGCTAAGAATGTGCACTAACAGCGGAACAGTCGGCAAGCTCTACGCATGGCAGCCCGAGGAACTAAACCACGGCAGAAGATCGCCATACGCCCATATTAGCGTGCCGACAGCGCCTAGAAGCGGGAGTAGAAACAGCGGGTTCCAAATATGGACTTGCTCAACCGGTCCGCCGCCCATTACTCCGGCCTTTGGCTCATGCCATTCCCGAAGGGCATACAAGACCGCAGCCGTGAACGCCACAATGCCACCGCCCCGAGCAAAGTTTAGCCCGCAATGGGAGTGGACAGCCCAGATAGCATGTACCGCGATCACGAACACGCTGATGGCTAGTCCTAGCCTCGGGGCCAAATAGTTGACGGCCTTCCGTCGCATCCAGGGATAGGTCCGTGCCCTATTTCGCATAACGCGCAAAGAGAGCCAGAGCGTGAACGCCTCGGCATGCTTGATATCCAAATAGTCAGTTGGCTTGCTTTCGGGCTTATCGGCGGTCATTCTTAAAACTCCGGCACCGTTTCGGCGAGACCCGGCTTGATGGCCAACACCTGAAGCACCACCAGTCGGTATCAGTTGCTACCTTTCCCGCATTCCTCCGAAAATATCGCCGTGCTTCTCAGATAACTGAAGCAATTGCTCCTTTGCTTGCCGTGCAAGCGCGGAACTAGAACTGGGTAGGCACCCCATTTGGAATGTGTCGCGCTCCCGCCCCACGAAAAAACGAGAGAATCTCGCAACGTCTTGAGGCCTCTTGGTGGGGGAAACGTAGCAGACCACCCCGTCAAGGAAGAACCGGTAAAATGCATGTCTTTCAAATCTAAAGGGAGTAATCTTCGGAAGCTCTTCCTGCCCGCAGAAGAATGCGAAATAAACCGGGAACTCGTCAGCGGCCCCTGGATCATCGTCCAGAATCCTTTGGCGAAGGTCCTCCAGCCGCTTCGGGCGAACCGTGACCAACTCGAACGCCGGAAGATTGCTAACAGCCGCCCGCCACAGGAGCGAAAGGGCAAATAGCCGAACAGAGGCTGAATTAATACCGGTGACGGTGTGGATAGTTCCGGGAACAAATGAATCGAGTAGCTCGCCGGGATCGAGCGGATTGCGGCGCTTGCGATAGGTAAAGCCTTTCTCGATAAAACATTTCGCGGCTACGTCATCCAACTTTGCTATGATCGCCTCGCCGGCATCGGCCATGATGCCCCTATCATACCATCCGCTGTACGCTTTCCTCGGCCTGCCTCGTCCATCCCATTCCTTGAAGGGGCCATCAGACACTCGCCTCATGAAGGCATCGGGAATGATGTGCGATTTCGCCATAGGCCCGACGCTGCCTGTCAAAAGACAAGTTCCAATCGGCCGCTGCCCAGCGTTACCCATATGCGTGCATCGCTTTCCTAATCACTGGAAGCGCAACCCCGACAACTCCCCCACACGCCCCGCCCATGGCCTGTTTCGCGCTCTCCGCCTTTGATCTTGCTACCATGATTCCGTCATGCATTGGCAGCGCCGGGACGCCTTGCGCCATGAGTATTCGTAGGGCCGCGACCAGGATGCGGCTCTCGGTGAACATGAGCCTGAGGCCAAGCCCGGTGCCGAACATGCTGGCAATGGCCGGGTGACGTTTCGCCAGGGCCTCGCTGAGCCGCTCGGCGTTCCACTCCTTGCCTGCGGTCTCCCGGACCTCGCTGGGCAGCCGGCGCATGGCCCCCTGGCGGGAGAGCAGCGCGGAGAGACCCATCTTGGCCGCTGCTCGCGGAAGGCCCTCTATGCCCCCGTATGGGTCACCCCGAGGCAACACCGCGCCAGCCGCCAGGTAAGCCAGTTGCGGGAACATGGCGGTGAAGTCGAGGTCCGCCACCGCTTCGCCATTGATCTTAATGAGGTGCCGCCGGGTCTTCGGAAGGTTCATCCAGAAGCCGCCGTAGAGCCGCCCGTGTTGATCGAACGTATGGGGTGCATCCGGGTGCTCAATCTGGAAGCGACGGGTGAGGAAGACAGGAAGCTGCGGCGGGTTACCGTCGAGCCCGATATCGGCCTCTGCGAGGAACGCATTGATGGCCTGCATGTCCGCCCGCATGGCGATGGTTTCGGGGGTGTCGGCGTAGTCCAGGAGCAGCTTGCTGCGGCCCCTCCCGGTGGAGGCCTTGAGGATGATGGTCTCGGCTCCCGCCTCCCGCCCAATCGGCCTCGGGCCGGACTCCAGGCCCGCCAGCATCTCACGAAGGCGCGGGGTCGGCTCGATGGTGGACCGCTGATTGCCTCGCCCGCCGCGCTGCCGGGTGACGAGACCCAAAGCCTCCATACTACCGATTAGCTTTGTGACCACCTCGCGGGGAAACCTGGGGCGGTCGTAGCGGGTCGTCGGGTCGTTCCTCGCGGATACGGCTAAACGGGTCCCCGCTGGGTGGTGGAGCACCAGATGGGCGAGGCTGGCGATGAGGTTCTCTGTGACTGTCCTACGGCGCTCCGTGGCGTCCCGGCGCTGGCGGGGTGGCATGGGGGAGTTATGCTCGATGTCCGCGAAGACGGCGGCGGCGAGGGCCTGGAGGGCGGGACATGCGGGGGTCAGCCAAGGGTCGTGGTGGATGTCGCTGCCGATGACTCGCTCCTCATCGGTATCGTGCGGCTCTGCCTCTGGGGTCATGGCCCCTCCACGGCTATGGTGAAAGGCCGCGGAATTTCGCATGTCTGGACGGACCCCAGCCCTAGGTCGCCAAATGACGGGTTGGTGGAGCGTTGGTAGGCCAAACCTGCGACTCGGGCCGGCCCCTGAGCGATTGCGGTAGCCTTCCCCAGCCGGTTGGCGGCGCTCGGTCTCGCGCCGGACTGATACGTCCAGGCCCCTTCGTCCTGGCGGAGGGCGATCTCCCGGAGGACCTCATAGCCGGCGAAGGGTTTACCCGATGAGGTCTCGCCCCCACGCCGCATTGCGGCCCGGATGTGGCCCGAGGGTCCGATGTAGGCTCCCAACTCAGCATGAGCCTGCACGAAGATCCAAGTCGGCCGGCACCATGGCCAATAGGCGTCGGACGCCCAGGGCCAGCATCGGGACGCCTGTCGTTGAATGCCCAGCGCCCCATAAGACGCCCTCCTTGCCCTGTCCCGCCCAGACGACGCCGTAGGTGCCCAATGGGAAACTTCCCACCGGTGGGATTTTCGTCCAGGGCTCGTGCCAAGCGGCAACCGCTGCGGAGATTGCATGCGGCGAGTTGAGTTCTCCGGGGGAGAACCCGTACTTGGAAGCTGTCATGTCGCCGCTCATTGCTGGGCCTGCCCGTAGGTGAGGGCCTCCAGCAGCTCCCTTGCGCCAGGCTGCCCTTCCGTCCTCGCCTTTCTGTTCGCCTGCACGGCACCCCGAGCTTCCATCTGCCGCTTCCCGATGATGGGTTGCAGCTCGACGTTCTCCTGGAGGAACACCTTCTTGGCGGCCTCGCGGTAGCGCTGGACGATCTCCCCCAGCTTGTTGAGCCTGGTGCCCTTCACATCGGAGTCGCCATCAGGAAGGTCCTGGTAGGGCTCCGACTTGATGAGCGCCGCCAGCACTTCCTTGAGGCTCTTCTGCCCTGGGATGTGCCCCGACAGCTCCTGGAGCCGCTGGTAGGCGTTCTTGCCGTCCTTGAGGGTGAGTTCCCGAAGGTCCACGCCCTGGAGGTCCGTCCCAGGCTTGCCGATGCCGTGGTCCGTCTGGAGCATGATGCGGTTGTGCTCGGCCTCCACGATGTCGTTGTCCTGGGAGTCCGTAAGGCCCACGTGGCGCTCGATGGGATCACCCCAGACATCCATGGAGAGAGGAAGCGTCTGGGAGAGGCCAGGGACGCCCCGGATGGCATTGTCCACGAAGGTCCGCGCCTCACGGAGGTACGGGTCGGGATTGGCACCACGCATCAGCGAGGAGAACGGGAGCATGGAGCCCGCCGTTCGGCCTAGGAACTTCGGAAGCTCCGTCTCGGGGTCGAGGGCGGCCTTCAGCGAGTTGTTGAGGTTGAGGAGGAACGTCTTCTCGCCCAGGTTCTTGGCCACCGCCACGGCAACCGCCATGATGAGGTCCGAACGGTCCTGGTCGGGGTTCTTCTTCTGGAGGGCCACGATGTCAGCCACCAGGCCCATGACGGTGGCAGCGGGGTCGAACCTTCCGAGCTGGAAGTATTGCCGCTTGCCGTCCGCGTCCATCCAGGTGACCGAGTAGGGCTTCCATCCGGTCGAGATAAGCTCCTGCTTGAGCACGTAGTTGGCAGGACCGCTCCCGGTTAGAGAGTCGTTGGCCGCCAAATGAGCCGCGAGGCCCATGAACATCGAGCCCATAGCCATCTGGCCGATAGCCTGAGCTTGGGCCTCCATCCCGGACTTTCCAAAGAGTGCGTTTCGGAACTCACCCTGGAGGACGTTCAATCCCGGCGTAAGCTTCATGCCATACCGGATGACGTTGATGGGGGTCTTCACGAAGGGCAGTACAAGGGCCAGGATCGGCGCTGTCCTCCGAGCGCTTTGTACGGCTCGCCCTAGCGCAAATCCGGGAAGAGTCTCGTAGTTGAGGTCCTGCTGGAAGGTAGTTGTCTGGGCTTCGCGGACGGCGTTGGCATCGAGTGCCCTGCCCGTTGCCGGGTCGATGGCCTTGTCCATAGCCTTCTGCACGTAGTCCTTGAAATCCTTAGCGGTCAGTCCCAGGTCGGCAGCATCGGTGGCCGCTTTGGACTGCACCACGGCGCGGTAGCGGAGCGTCTTGAAGAACTCGTCGGCCCCACCCAATGCCCGCGTCGGCAGACCCACGGCAGACCCACGATGGTCCGGTAGTTAGCCGACTGCCAGGCGTTGTGCGCCACGTCCCAGACGGAGTTCCAGGGCTTCCACTGGAGGGGAGCCGTCTGGAGGCCAGTCATGGAGCCGTCGAAGAACTCCGTGTTCTGGGGGTTGAGGATGGAGTCTCCGCGCCTGAAGGCTTCGACAGCGTTGGACCACCCGTCCGCGAGAGATGCGATGGTATAGTGGTACTCCCGGAGGCCCTGCCTGGAGAGCGAGGACAGCTCCGCCCTCTTCCCTGGGTCCTTGGTGATGAGCCGAAGGGCCGCCGACCCAAAGATTTTCTCGGTAGGCCTTGCGGCCAGCATGAAGGCGTTGGTAGTGAGGTTGACCATGTGGGTTGGCCACATCCAGAGGAGGCCGTTGGTCAGGTGCCAGGTGGCCTCGTCCAAGACGCGCTTGCGCCAGTTCTCGTTGAGGAGCATGGCGACCTTCTTGGGATCGCCTCCGGCCTTTCGCATCACCATGATGACCTGCTCGGGGTCCATGCTCCTGAGTCGCGCGATATCGGCGGGCCTGAAGCGAAACTGGGAGCGAGCGAAGCGCAAGGTACGCCCCGAGTTGGCGAGCATGGAGTTGGCCGAGGCCATCGTGTCGAACGAGACCCCGAGCCGCGCCATGAACTCCTGGGTGGCGAGGGCGACGTTGCCCCCGAACTCCTGGAGGTTGCCGTTAGCAATCCTGCTGGCCAAGTCGTCCGCGTCGTTGAACATGCGGTTGCCGAGGCGGAGCGCGGCCTCCATCTGAGGAGCGAGAAGCTTGGCTTTGTCGCCGGCCTCCGCGAGTTGCCCGAGGATGAGCGCCGGGTCCTCATTGAACTGGAGGCCCAACTCGTTGGCGAGAGACCGCACATGCTCCGTCATGACCTTGCCACCCTTGGCGACGTTAAAGCGGTCCTCCAAGACCTTCGCGGATCGCTGGATAAGGGACTCCACGTTGCCGGTGATGTGAAGCTTTTGCCAAGGCAGGGGAATCTTCTTGCCAAAGTTGTGGCCGGCCTCCTGGGCCTGTGCCCTGGAGCCATACGTCTCGACGGCCTTGGCGTCCGCCTGGGTGTCCTTAAGTATCTTTGCAAGGTCATCGTCCGGTATCTCCTGGGTGGGAGTGGCCTTGGACGGCATCTTCTCGGTCTGGAGGAGGGGCTGGCCGGTCTCGGGGTTGATCGGTGGCTTGGTGCCGAGCTGCTCGATGGTGTCTTCGGCGGGGCCAGGAGCAACCTCCTCGGCCTTGGTGGGCCTGGACCCTTTGGCGACGGGTGCCTCACGGGGTACCTGGCCCGACTTGGGGGTCTCCTTCCATATCCCCAGGCGTATCTCTTCCTCAGGGTTGACGTTCACTTCGGGAGCCCGCACTTCGCCGCCGACTGAGGGCGTATCCGGCAGGCCGAACTCGTTGGCATTGGCCAGCCGGGTCTTCTCCAGCTTGGCGATCTCCTTCGCCGCCTCCGCCTTGTCACCGCCACGGAGGTACTTGATGACGCGCACCGCGCCGACCAGGCTCAGGTCCGCACCGATGGACTCCAGGGCATTCTTGAAGCGGCCCTCAGCGGCGGTGTCATCGGGGTCAGCCGCCAGGTAGTTCGTTACAGGGTTCTGGAGGTCAGGGAACTCCTCGACCAGGTTCGACAGGCGGTCTTCATGAGGATCGAGGACGGTGTAGCCGGCGATGGCACCCTTGGCGATCTCGAAGCCCGTCTTAAGGATGGCGCTGCCTTCGGTGTAGGCCTTCAGGGGAGCCAGGAGCTTGCCCGCCCCGATGAGCCCCACCGTGAGCTGTGAGACCCCTTCCGTCAACCCGTAGCCGATGCTCTCGTTGGCGAGCGCCCGGCCCTGGGCCTCGAAGCTTTGCCGAATGTCCGCCTTATCGGTCTCCTTGGGCTCGCCAACTAGGAAGTCTTTGGTCTCGAATAGCGCCTTGGAGGCACCGATGGACGCGGCTCTGGCGGTCCTCTCGATCACTCCGGCCCCGTCTGGTCCCTCTTGCTGCTGGAGGGCTATGCGGTCGCGGAATGCCCGGTCGCTTGCCGGGTTGCTGGGGTCGGCTTGCCTTCGTGCCTCCAGCTTGGCGGAGACCCTCTCTCGAATGCCCTGCGGATGCGGGCCTGCTCGTCGGCTGGTACGGGTGGGGTCGTGGTGTCCATGCTTCGTGTCTTTCCATAGGTTGGGCCAAGCGGTGGCCATCGAGGCTCCGGCTGGGCGGGTGAGTGGTGGCGAATCGGCACTGTTGCCGGTTGGGTGCTGGTGGTGAGGAATCTTGACGCACGGCCATACGGGCCATGGTGAACTCCATTGGGCGGGCCTCGGTGAGATGGTTGGGCGACCTTAGGAAGACGTGGTACGGGCGCGAGGCGGCGCTTATTGCTGCTAAAGGTGGATGCAGCCTAGATGGAGGGCATCACGCCCAGGCATCAGGTATGGCTGGCTGTGACTGGAATGGTCCACCGATACGATCTCTCGCGGATAGGTATTTATTCCTCACAAGAAGCATCAGCGCAGCCCATTGGATTGCCGGGTCTAGCTATGCCGCTCTTCAAGTACACACCAATGCCGAACCCTGAATGGCTACGCCGCATGTCAAGTACGTGGGAATTACGGGACTCGGCTGGCTGCGTATCAAGTAGGCGTCCTATTCAATCGCTACGGTCGGACGGCCCGACTCCGCTAGCCGCTCTTCAAGTACGTTCGCTATGCATTCGCCACGGCAGCGCGGCCTGGTGCACCGGCTACGAGCTGCCGTCCAGGATGAACTCGATTTGCGAGAGGAGCCCCCGCCCGCGCGGCGTCAGGTAGAATATCTTCTTGCGACCGTTGTCGGAGTTCCGCACCGTCCCGACTAGCCCCAGGCCCGGTGTGCCCTCGCGGTAGCCGTGGCCAAGATACCGCATGTGTTGCGAGATGGTGGTGGGCGAGAACCCCAGGCGATCTGCGAGGTCTTCTAGGGTAAGCGGGTCATTCGGGTCTCGCGGGTCGAAGCCCCAGATGGCGGCCCCGAGGAACGCCACCGAGATACCTATGGGCACATCCTTGGCCTCGGCCATCATGCGGCGGTTGGCTTCGAGATATCTACGGATTGTCTTACTCGACATCACACACTCACGCTCTGCTTTGGGGCCGGCTCGGGGATGGCCTGGCGGCCCGCTACGGGTGAGGCGGATGGGCACCGGCACCGGGACCGTAAGAGGAACTGACCTCATCGCGAACCGAGCTGACGTGCGACAGCCAGCCCGCTAGGTCACTCCCGGCCCTTCGGTCGGCCAGGAAGGCGCTCACCTCGAACTGCTCCAGGCAGTCCAGGGCGAAGGTGATGGCGATATCGGGGTCCGCAAATGCATCGGCTGATGCGGGGAGGGACGGCAGGCGGGCAGGCGTCAGGCTGGTCATGCGCAGTCTCCGGTTGAGTTGCGCCGCCCAGTATGGCCATAACGAGTCGCCGATCAACAAGTATAAACTGTGCAGGTTCGTAGTGTTGTCACGCGCACATTTATCGAGTGTCTGGGCCACTGCTCCTGCTGTTTTTTAGGCCGTTTTCAGGATGCGGAAGACACTTGCCCTCCCGATCCGCAGCTCCTGGGCGATGGCGTCGGCGGTCTTGCCCTCAGCCTTCAGCCTGATGACCTCGGGGGCCATGCGCCGAGCCGTGGGAGCCCTGCCCTTGTACTTCCCCTCGGCCTTAGCCCGCGCGATCCCCTCAAGCTGCCGCTCCAGCATCAGTTCCCGTTCGAACTCCGCAATAGAGCCTAGGAGGTTCACCATGAGCTTCCCCGTTGGGGTTCCGGTGTCCAGGTTCATCGAGAGGATGCGGAGAGCCACGCTCTTGCTTCGGAGCTGCGCGGTGATGCCCACGAGGTCGGCCACTGAGCGGGCCAGCCGGTCGAGCTTGGTGACGATGAGGGTGTCGCCCTCTCGCACGTAATCCAAGGCCCTCTCAAGCTCCGGCCTCTTGGTGGCCACGGAGGACAGCTCCTCGCGGAACACCTTCGCGCACCCTGCTCCGGTGAGGTCCCTGAGCTGAGCCTCCAGCCCGGCCTTCTGGTCGGTGGTGGAGGTGCGGGCGTAGCCGACGAGGTGCCCGTTCGGTATGGCGGTCGTGGCGGTATGCTCCGGTGCTTGCATGGTGGCTCCCCTTCGGATCATTAGACCCTTTGAGCATGTGATCCTTACGTCTCAAAATGTCAATCGATATTCGTGTGAGACTCCAAATCGACCGTTGCGGCCGATTCACTGAGGCAAGGCCTATTGATACTGCGGGTTTCGCTCGGAGCTGCCCGTCGAGTTTCTCGCAGGACGTATCATTATATCCTTGACTTCAGTGATACTTCTGGTACTGTGACTTGTCTCGACCACATCAATCAACCTGAAGGAAACAGCCATGTACGACTACGCCAGCCAGACCCCGTTCCAGATCAAGTTCAACGATGCAGAGCAGCGCTTCGCAGCCGATCACCTTCAGGGCGGCGAGCTTGCCGAATTCCAGTCCGATTGGCGTAGGGCCCGCGTGACAGGGGTGCAGTTCTGGCTTGACACCGTGGCGGAGCGGAAAGGCCTCCCCTGCCGCTGGCATGTCGCCGCCTAACGCTTCGCAACGCCGCTACGGAAGCCCCAGTGGTACCCATCCGGTGAAGACCGCAGACGTGCGTATCCGCGGCCATGAGCACCTGAGCACCGCGGTGCTGGGGTCAAGCTTTCGATGGGGAGACGCGATGATATTCTTCGAGGAGAAGTTCGACCTCCTCGATGCCTTCATCGGTTAACGCCAAGATCCCGTCGTCATCGTTGGCCCTGTAGACCCAGATGACGCCGTCCTCGGGCTCGAGACCGAGGGTCAGTTCCTGGATGAGCGCTTCGCTGACGCCGAGGTCCCTGGCGACACGTTCGACGGTGTAGACGTGATGCACCTTATTGCGCTGCATGGTCAGGCCGCCGCTGGTTGGGTCCGCAGTTTTGCGGACCTCCAATTCCACGGCAGCCAATCATCGATCCGATGGGCCGGATAGGCGGGAAGTCGGGCGAGGACGTCGGCGAGCCAGGCCTGAGGGTCGATGTCATTCAACTTGGCGCTGGCGATCAGGCTGTAGAGAACGGCAGCGCGCTGTCCGCCGCGATCGGAACCGCAGAACAGCCAGGACTTTCTGCCGAGAGCCATCTCGGGGTCATTCTGCCCATGTTGGGCAGGAGGTCGAGGTCCATTACCGTTGGCACCCGTATTTCGGACATCGGCTTCGCTGCGAGAACAGCGAAGAGCGCGCCAACGGCCGGATCATTCATCTCGTCGTCGCGCCCGGGCATGTCATTACCGCTCCGGCCTGGATGATCGATCCCGTGGCTTGCGCGGCGATGGACCTGGGCTCCCCGCGCGTATCGCTTGCCGCGCTGCTTGAGCTTCGCAAGCTCTTGATCGAACGCCGTTTCCGGCGAGGCTGTCCGGATGGTTTCACCATCGCGGAGGCGCAACATGAGAACCCTGCCACCACCGACACGATCTCTCGTGGTCGTTCGCCAACTCAGCTTGCCGCTCGACTCGCAGAAGCTGAACGGGCTGAGTTCAGCGCAACGGACCATAGTGATCGTCCGGCTCGCCAACGTATTGATGGCCGCCGCCGGCGTGGCAACGGAGGAGGAGAGCTGCGATGACGAGCGGTAATCTGATTCCGACTGCCGTCCTCAAGCGCAAGGCTGTCGTCTATGTGCGTCAGTCCACTCAGGCGCAGGTCCAGCTCAACCTTGAGAGCCAACGTCGGCAATATGAGCTTGTCGACGTCGCGCGGCGCTGGGGATTCCGCAAAGTAGAGGTGATCGACGAGGATCTGGGACGAACCGCAAGCGGGGCTGTGGAGCGTCCCGGTTTCGAGCGCCTGGTCGACGATCTGTGCACCGGCCATGTGGGCGCCGTGCTTTGCCTGGAGGCGTCCCGCCTGTCGCGCAACGGGCCGGACTGGCATCGGCTGCTCGAGTTGTGCGGCGAAGTTGATGCACGCGTGATCGATCTGGACGGAGTCTACGATCCGGGATTGCCGAACGACCGCCTGCTGCTCGGTATGAAGGGCAGCATCAGCGAGTTCGAGCTCGGCGTGCTGCGTGCCCGAATGTACGAGGCCGCCCGCGCCAAGGCACAGCGCGGGGAACTGCGCATCTCCGTGCCTTTCGGCTATGTCTGGCACCGCGATTACGGTCTCGGGTTCGATCCCGACATGCGCCTGCAGGAGACCATTCGCCTGATATTCGCGCGCTTCCGCGAACTCGGCAGTGCGCGCCAGGTCCTGATCTCGATGATCGACGATGACGTGCATTTCCCCAGACCCTCCGACGGCAAGAAGATGGTGTCCTTCGACTGGGTTCCGATCCGCTACCGCAACGTGATCTCGATCCTGAAGAACCCATTCTACGCCGGCGCCTATGTCTATGGTAAGAGCGAGAAGCGCACTGAGATCGTCGATGGCCGCGTTCGCAAGAGCTATGGCCATTACAAGCCGGCTAGCGAGTGGGCGGTGGTGCTCAACGACCATCACGAAGGCTACATCGGATGGAGCGAGTACGAACGGAACCAGGAACTGCTCGCGGCCAACGCTTATGGCAAAGCCGGCGGCGTCAAGTCGGGCCGCGGCGGTCGCGCACTGCTCCCCGGTCTCATCTCCTGTGGTCGATGCGGGCGAAGACTGGTTGTCATGTATGCCGGACGCGGCCAAGGTTATCCGGTATATCGCTGCGAGCGCGGCAACCTCATGATGGCCCAGGCGCGATGCATGTCGTTCAACGGCTTTCGCACCGACGCGGCGGTGACCCGCGAAGCGCTGGAGGCGGTTGCGCCGATGGCGATCGAAGCGGCGTTGGAGGCTGAACGGATGCAGCTGGAGAGCGAAGCCAAGCGGCGGCAGATGATCGAGATGGACCTGCAGCAGGCGCGTTATGAGGCATCGCTCGCCGAGCGCCGCTATGCCGCTTGCGACCCGGAGAACCGGCTTATTGCGGCCCAGCTCGAGAGGAGTTGGGAAGCCACGCTCAGGCGCGTGGAGACCTGCGAGGCCCGGCTGAGCGAAGTCCAGCGTGTGGAGCCTGTCGACGCGGTTCCGGACTTCACGGGCCTCGCCCAGAATCTCGAGGCCACCTGGAACGCGCCGGGTGTCGACATGCGCTGTCGTCAGCAACTGCTGCGCGCGCTCATCAAGGACATCGTGGCGGATGTCGATGACGATGCGCGCGACGTGATCTTGACCATCCACTGGCACGGAGGCCAGCACTCGCAGGTACGGGTTCGCAAGCCCAAATCCGGAGAGCATGGCCAGCGTACGCCTGAGGAGGCTCTGGCGATCATGCGATCCATGGCAACCCGATGGTCGGATGCCGAAATCGCTGCCACACTCAACCGCATGGGCATGCAGACCGGTCAGGGAAAGACCTGGACCGCGCGTCGCGTCCAATCGCTGCGCACGGTGCACAAGATCAGCGGCTATCGCTCTTCCGACAAGAAAGGCGAGTGGCTCACCATGTCGGACGCGGCCGCCCGGCTTGGAGTCTCGCACGTCAAAATCCGCCGGTTCATCAGGGATGGCCTCTTGCCTGCCGAGCAGGTCATGCGCGGCGCACCCTACCAGATCCGCGCCAGCGACCTCGAAGACGAACGGATCAAGGCCGATTTGGCGCGCAATACTCCGCATCGCATCCACGACGACAACCAGGAATCGCTGTTTTCCGCCATTTGAAAAGGAGGTGCATAATGAATCGGTCTTCGCGATGCCGCGCAGGGCTCGCTCGGCTGCATTGTTGGATAGGCAGATCCGCCCATCGTCGAGGAACCGGGTGAAGGATGACCAGCGGCGCAGCATGTAGTTGAAGGCCTTGGTCAGATCGTGTCCGCGCGAGAGCTTGTCGCGTGTCTCGATCATCCAGCGCTCGAGCTCGGTGACCAGCGGCAGGCTCCGCTCCTGGCGCACGGCGTGGCGTTGGCCTGGCGACAGGCCGTTGATCGCGCGCTCGATATCGAACAGGGCATCGATGCGCTTCACGGCTTCAACCGCTAGCGGATAGACCAGGTTGGGCTTCTCGCCGTGCGCCTTCTTGCGCGCCGCCGCTTCGATATCGGCCAGCTCGAACACTTTGCGCCGGCTGTGGGCCCAGCAGCTGGCTTCCAGAATAGGCGCCGGCTGACGGCCCGTCGCATAGAGATCGCCATAACCGCCATAGGCGTCGGCCTGCAGAATGCCGCTCCAGCCGGCGAGATGCGCCGCGGGATGTTCGCCTCGGCGATCGCGGGAATAGTAGAACACGACCGCCGGCGGATCGGCGCCGCCGAACGGTCGGTCATCGCGCACATAGGTCCATAATCGGCCGGTATCGGTCTTGCCCTTGGCCAGGACCGGAACCGTCGTATCGTCGCCGTGCAGACGTGACGCGGACAGCACATGGGTTTCGAGCCGCTTGAACAGCGGCATCAGCGCCGCGGCGCCAGCGCCGACCTGGTCGGCGAGCGTCGACAGGCTGAGCGGCACGCCTTCGCGGGCATAGCGTTCAGCCTGGCGGTTGAGCGGCTGATGCTGGCCGAACTTCTCGAACAGGATCATCGCCAGCAGGCCGGGACCGGCCCAGCCGCGCGGGGTGGCGTGGAACGGCGCCGGAGCCTGGCTGATCGCCTCGCAGTCGCGGCAGGTGAACTTCTCTCGCACGTGTTGGATCACCTTCCATTGCCGCGGCACCACCTCCAGCGTCTCGGTGATATCCTCACCCAGCCTGCGCAGCCGATGACCGCCGCAGCAATGGCAAGCGGCCGGCGCCGGCTCGACCACGCGTTCACGCGGCAGATGCTCGGGAAATGGCTGGCGCGCCGGTCGTTTGCGCACATAAGGCGCCACCTCGGTGGTCCGGGCCGCGGCCTGTTCGGCGGCGATCTCGTCTTCGGTCGCCGTGCTCTCGAGTTCCTCGAAGGTGAGCTCCATCTGGTCGTGCAGGCGGGCTGAGTGTTCAGAACTCTGACCATGCAGCGCCCGCTGCAGCTTCCGGATCGTCAGATCCTGATGTGCGATCAGCGCCGCATCATCCGATGCCTTGGCCCTGGCGACCGCCAGTTCGGCCTCGACCAGCGCAGCGCGCGCGGCCTCGTCTTCGGCTCTGGCCAGCGCCGCAGTCAGCGCTGTTCTCAGCGCGCCAATATCGTCCGGAACAGCATCCAGGGCGGTGGCAACCATGCCCTGGAGTGAATCATAAAACGCGTCCGCTGACTCGCGGAAAATGTCGCAAACTCAAAGAAAAACTCAGCCCGCGCGCTGCGGTCGGAACGTGTGGCGCGGGTTGCGCCAATCGATCCCGTCGAGCATGTACGCCAACTGAGAAGGCGAAATGGAAACCGTGCCGTCCGCCGGCGACGGCCACAGAAACCGGCCCTTCTCGAGCCGTTTTGCATACAGCGACATGCCGAGCCCATCATGCCAGATAATCTTGATCAGATTGCCGCTGCGGCCGCGGAAGACATAAAGATCGCCGGCGAATGGTTATGTGGCGCGCCACATAACCATTCTTATGCGTCGGGCGAGATTATGTGGCGGAGCCTTCCTGGTGCCAGCCTAGGCCCGCCGGTCCGGATTTTTCCGCCACAT
>NZ_JAMYUA010000026.1:0-91943 GCF_040322715.1 Mesorhizobium sp. M0106
AGGACCCATCACCTTCCGACACGGATTGCAGCACTTCCTGTCCATCGCCCATGGATGGGCGCTTCGAAATGTGTGAATCGCCTAGCACGAAGTGGGGGAGAGGTGGCCGCGAAGGCCGGAGAGGGGGCGGTCCGACTGGCCTCACCGGCTGGGCTTCAGCAGCGTCCAGATCCAGCCGATGAATGTGAGCACCAGGAAGGGATATCCGGCAGCGGGCAGCGGCGTCGAGGTCGGCAGCAAAGGCGCACCCCACAGGATCAGGCCCACTGAGACGACAAACAGCACAGCCGCCACGACAGCGGTAAGCCGCATCCACAGCGCGAAGGTTTTCGGCGCGCTGACCATGACCAGCGCCGCCGCCCAAAGCGAGATACCGCCGACATAGGAGGGCACGCTGGCCTCAAGCCCGGCCGCATTGCCGGAGAGCAGCAGGCTTTCGCCGGCGAGAAAGGTCAAAAATCCAGCCGCCACCCAGTCATTGCCCTGCCGCTGATACTTCATCGTCAGCAGCGCGGTCGCCACCACGAGCGCCACGCCGTCGATCGTCCAGAGCGTTTCGCGGAGTGGCGCGCTCTCGACGAAGGTGCCGGCGAGGCCCAGAGCGCCGCCGATGGCGAGGCCGATCGCGGCAATGGTGTCCAAGGTGGAACGCATTGATGTCTCCCCAAGCCGACGCGAGGATACTTCGGGATGGGGCATTCTCCAATGATGGTCCGCTGTCCTGAAGGGTCGCAATGGCCGGCGCGTATCCAGCTTGCTGACCTGTCGCACTCTTCTGCCCAATCTCCACCATGCTCCACCATGCAGCTTCAGCGCCGCGCTGGCGGGGGCCCACTGCTTCCGGCAGCTCCCCCGCTTTCGAAGCCTGCCATCGATTCACTGGATCGATGGCTTGGCGCGCTGTGCGCGCCAACCGGCTTCTCAATCGCCCATCTTCAAGGCCTGGATAAACGCTTCCTGCGGGATATCCACCTTGCCGAACTGCCGCATCCGCTTCTTGCCCTCTTTCTGCTTGTCGAGCAGCTTGCGTTTACGTGAGACATCGCCGCCGTAGCATTTGGCGGTGACGTCCTTGCGCAGCGCCGAGATCGTTTCGCGGGCGATGACCTTGCCGCCGATCGCCGCCTGGATCGGGATCTTGAACAGATGATGCGGGATCAGCTCCTTCAGCTTCTCGCACATCTGCCGGCCGCGCTTTTCCGCCGCCGTACGGTGGACCAGCATCGACAGCGCATCGACCGGCTCCTCATTGACCAGGATCGACATCTTCACCAGGTCGCCTTCCTTGTAGTCGGTGAGGTGATAGTCGAAGGAGGCGTAGCCCTTGGAGATCGACTTCAGCCGGTCGTAGAAGTCGAAGACCACCTCGTTGAGCGGCAGATCGTAGATCAGCATGGCGCGCTTGCCGACATAGGAGAGGTCGGCCTGGATGCCGCGCCGGTCCTGGCAGAGTTTCAGGATGCCGCCGAGATAGTCGTCGGGGGTGAGGATGGTGGCGCGGATCCACGGCTCCTCGATGGCCGCAATCTTGACGACGTCGGGCATGTCGGCCGGGTTGTGCAGTTCCTTGACCGAGCCGTCGTTCAACAGCAGGCGGTAGACGACGCTAGGCGCGGTGGCGATAAGGTCGAGGTTGAACTCGCGCTCCAGCCGCTCCTGGATGATTTCGAGATGCAGCAGGCCGAGGAAGCCGCAGCGATAGCCGAAGCCGAGCGCGGCGCTGGTTTCCATTTCAAAGGAGAAGGACGCGTCATTGAGGCGCAGCTTGCCGACAGCGGCGCGCAGATCCTCGAAATCGGCGGCGTCGACCGGGAACAGGCCGCAGAACACCACCGGCTGCGCCGGCTTGAAGCCGGGCAGGGCCTGTGCCGTCGGGCGCTTGTCCTCGGTGATGGTGTCGCCGACGCGGGTGTCGGCAACCTCCTTGATCGAGCCGGTGAAGAAGCCGAACTCGCCGGGGCCGAGCTCGTCGACATTGATGCGGGCTGGCGTAAAGACGCCGGTGCGTTCGACCAGGTACCTGGCGCCAGTACCCATCATGCGGATGGTCTGGCCCTTCTTCAGCACGCCGTCGATAATGCGGACCAGCACGATGACGCCGAGATAGGCGTCGTACCAGCTGTCGACCAGCATCGCCTTCAGCGGGGCCGTGATGTCGCCCTCGCGCGGCGGCGGCAGATCGTTGACGATGGCTTCCAGCACGTCGGGAATGCCTAGCCCGGTCTTGGCCGAGATCAGCACGGCGTTGGAGGCGTCGATGCCGATCACCTCCTCGACCTGTTCACGGATGCGCTCGGGCTCGGCGGCGGGCAGGTCGACCTTGTTCAGCACCACGACGATCTCATGGTTGTTGTCGATCGCCTGGTAGACATTGGCCAGCGTCTGCGCCTCGACGCCTTGCGAGGCGTCGACGACCAGCAGCGAACCTTCGCAGGCAGCGAGCGAGCGCGACACTTCATAGGCGAAGTCGACATGGCCGGGCGTGTCGATCAGGTTGAGGATATAGTCCTCGCCATTGTTGGCGCGGTATTTCAGCCGCACCGTCTGCGCCTTGATGGTGATGCCGCGCTCGCGCTCGATGTCCATCGAGTCCAGCACCTGCTCCTTCATGTCGCGCAGCTCCAGCCCGCCGGTCGACTGGATCAGCCGGTCGGCAAGCGTGGATTTGCCATGGTCGATATGGGCAACGATGGAGAAGTTGCGGATGTTTTTGATCGGCGTGGTCATGCGGCGCGCTTTAGCAGGGGCACGGTACATCGGCAAGCGGCGGGACGCGGGTGCGGCGGCCGGGCGGCAAAGTCGTTAAACTTTGATCCATGAGATTAGAGCATAGTTTGCGCCCGGCATGGTAACCCACCGGTCTATCGCCGTTTCGGGGGGATCGGAATGCCGCTGTCAGCACGCAAACTTCTCAGATCGGTGAGCGGCTCGTTCGCGCCATTGCTCGCCATCTTGCTTATCCCGATGGTTGCCGCATTGGGTTTTTCCACCGACTATACCTCTGCGGTTTCAACCAGGGCATCGATGCAGAACGCCCTCGATGCAGCGTCGCTGTCGATCACGACGCTTGCGACGGACACCTCACTGGCGGACCGCCAGGTAAAACTGCAGGAGGCATATCTGGCCAATGGCGGGCAAGGCACGGCCAAGCTCGACAGCTTCGTCGTCGCCACCGACGGCGCCGCCAGCATCAAGGCTTCGGCCGGCTTTGCCATGCCGACGAATTTCATGCAGATCGCCAGGATCAACACGGTGCAGATCGGCGTTGCGTCGGCAGTGACAAAGCGGCCGGCGTTGGTGCAAGCCACGTTCAAGGTGACCAAGGTCTCGGGCTGGTGGGGCAAGACAATGACGCTCTACGGCACCAAATTCGGGGACACGGTGGCCAACAAGCTGATGAAGATCACCTACACATACAACGGTTATGGCGATCCGAAAGGCTATGGCACGGCGACCGTCTCCACCATCAACGGAGCGACGATCACCATGGCCCAGCAGCAGGTGTGTACGACCACGACGGTGCTCAGCTTCTACGGCTTGCCTAGCACCACGATCGTCCAGACCGACTCATATGGCAGGAAATACGCGACCACCTGTGTCAACACAATGTATCCCGCGACCGGTGCCGGCGCGGTGATCGACGTCAGCCAGATGGACCAGCTATATCTGCAGATGGATGTTCCGTCAGGCAATCCAACGGTGCTCAAATCGAACGATCCGGCAACATCGAACCGCCTCTACGCGAACGGCGTCGAGATCGCCAGTGGCCAAACGGTCGATATCTTCACACTGGTGCCGTGCGGCCAGACCAGCACACAAGCGTGGGAAGACGGGGGATCGTCGGTGCCGACATCTCCGACCATCACCGATTCCAACGCGGACTTTTTCTACACAGTAACCGGCAAATGCGCCTTCAATCAGCGGGCATCCGAAACGCTGTTGACACAATAGGCCGCCGCAGCTGAGTGCGAGGGCATATCGGCCCGCTTAGGCTACCCGTCCATCACACCGCCGCCCCGGTCACACCGGGTGACGTGTTGGTTGCGAGCGACCGTCTTCCCTTCGCCCCTGTGGGAGACGGGAGAGCTGCGAACGATCACGAAGCGGTGATGCTGTAACGAACCGTGTGTCGGCGGCGAAGTGTGGACATGGAACCGCACAGGAGAACAGCGATGACCGGATCGAAACGACGCACAGCCCTGATGGGGCTCGCCGCGGCACTGTTTTCCGCGACTGTGCTGTCGGCAACCAGCGCGGCCGCCGGACAGACGCTGACCGTCGTAGAGCTGTTCACCAGCCAGGGCTGCTCGTCCTGCCCGCCGGCCAACGCCAATCTGATCAAGGTCAAGGACCGGCCCGGCGTGCTGGCGCTGTCCTTCAACGTCACCTACTGGGACTATCTCGGCTGGAAGGACACATTCGGCAAAGAAGAATTCACGCAGCGCCAGGTCCGCTATGAACCGTCGCTCGGCCGTTCCGGCCCGTTCACGCCGCAAGTGGTGGTCAATGGCAGGGCCGATGCCGTCGGCGCCAGGCCGGGCGAGATCGAGCAGCTGATTTCGAGCGGCGGCCACGGTGACGGACCTTCGCTGTCGCTCGCCGGCGGAAAGGTCAGCATCGGCGCCGGTCCGGTGCCCGGCGGCAAGGCCGACGTCTGGCTGGTGCGTTACGGCAAGGGCATCGTCGAGGTGCCGGTGGCGCGCGGCGAAAACACCGGCCGCACGCTGCCGCACGCCAATGTCGTGCATTCGCTGACCAGGCTGGGCAGTTGGACCGGCGACGCCACCGCACTGCCGCTGCCGGCGGCGACGGGCGGCCTCAGCACAGCGGTGCTGGTGCAGGTGCCGGGCGGCGGGCCGATCCTTGCTGCCGCTACCAACTAGAAACCCTGCCGAAATTTTCACAACGCGCAGCGGCGCCGCCGCATGCGATCAACCCTGCCAGAACCCTAGGAGATCATCATGACCAATCGTTTGACCAATCGCCCGACCCTGGCGGCACTCGCCTTCGCACTTTGCTCGACGGCGCTGTTTGCGGGAGGCGCTGCACGGGCCGAAGATGCGATGAAGCCGGCGATGGCGACAAACGCCATGAAGCCGGCAACGGGCGCCATGAAGCCGGCAACGGATGCCATGAAGCCGGCCGGCGCCATGGCGGCTGACGCGATGGCCACGACTGCGATGAAGGCGGGCGATCCGATGAAGGCCGACTGCATGAACAGGGCCGCCGCCGAGACGGACGCCATGAAGAAGACAGAGGCGACCAAGGCCTGCGATGCCATGGCCTCGGCCAAATAGGCGATGCGCACAGCAATGTGAGAGCCCGGCGGATCCGTCGTATAATCCAAACCAGCATCATGGGAGATCAGACATGACCGGAGCCGTGAAACGATCGTCGATTTTCGCAAAAGCAGCACTTGCCGCGCTCATCCTCACGGCCGCCGCGGCCGTATTCTGGCAGACGCCGGCAGTCTCGGCCGAAGACGCGGTGGTGATCCCGCCGCCGGCAATGGACGAGAAGGCCACCGCCGGCACCGAAAAGGCGGTCTTCGCCGGCGGCTGCTTCTGGGGTGTGCAAGGCGTGTTCCAGCACATCAAGGGCGTCACCAGCGCCGTTTCCGGCTATGCCGGCGGCGACCAGGACACGGCCGTCTATGAAATGGTCGGCACCAGCCGGACGGGCCATGCCGAATCCGTCGAGATCACCTACGAGCCGTCCAAGGTGACCTACGGCCAGCTGCTGCAGGTGTATTTCTCGGTGGCGCACAACCCGACGCAACTGAACTACCAGGGCCCGGACACGGGCACCCAGTACCGTTCGACGATCTTTGCCGAAAACGACGCACAGAAAAAGATCGCCGAAAGCTACATCGCCCAGCTCGACAAGGCCAAGGTGTTTCCCAAGCCGATCGTGACGACGCTGGAGACTGGCAAGACCTTCTATCCGGCCGAGGACTATCACCAGGATTTTCTGACGCTCAACCCGACCTATCCCTATATCGTCTACAACGATTTGCCCAAGGTCGAGAACCTGAAGCGGCTGTTCCCCAACCTCTACAGCGAAAAGCCGGTGCTGGTGCTGGCCGCCAACAAGAGCTGAGCTTTTGCGGGGGGCCTGCTGATCTCCCCTCTTGAGGGGGAGATGGCCGGCAGGCCAGAGGGGGTCGGTTCGGTTGGCGCGACGCGGTCCGGCATATCGAGGAAGACGAAGTTTGCACTCCACGCGCGGCGACCCCCCTCTGTCGCTTTCAGCGACATCTCCCCCGGAGATCAGCAGTTTCCGCGCTTCGCACTACTCCCCCTTTTTCCAGGGCAGGCTCCAGCGCACCTTCTCCAGCGTCGCCTTTGCCTCGGCCGAGTCCGGGTCGGGCTCTGTCTCGCGATAATGCGCCGAGCCCTCAGGCGGGTAGGCAAGTGTGTTGTTGAGGGCGAATTTGTCGATCTGGCTGAAGTCGGGGAAAGGCAGATTTTGCGCCTCGCGCCAATCGCTGACCCTTTTCTCCGCGGCGATGCGTTTTTCGTCGTCGACCGGAAGGTCGGTGGCTCTGTATTCCAGTGACGAAGGGAAGGCGAACTGCGCGCCGGCATCATCCATGATGTTGATCATGGACAACAGGATGTCCTCGCGGATGGCTTGAAAATCGGCCACGTCGGCGGTTTTGATATAAGTGAACACGTCGATATCGAGCGAATAGGCGCCGAAGCCGGCAAAGCGCACGCGGCACGGCTCATCGATGACGCGAGGATGGGCAATCAGCAGCTTGCGCAGCTCGGCCAGGACGTAACGTAGCTGATCGGGCGTCGTTTCGTAGCGCAGCTGCAGCGTCGTCGCGAACCGGGTGCGGTCGCGATGCGCGTAGTTCTCGATCTGCATGCCGGCGAAATCCGAGTTTGGCACCGAGATGATCGTGCGGTCGAGCGACCGGATGCGGGTGGAGCGCATGCCGATATGCTCGATCGTGCCGGACTGGTCGCCAAACTTGCAGAAGTCGCCGACGCTGACCGGCCGGTCGGCATAAAGCGTCAGGCCGGAGAGGAAGTTCTGCAGCGTCGGCTGCGCCGCCAGCGCCACCGCCAGACCGCCGATGCCGAGACCGGCAATGACGCCTTCGTAGGGGATGGCGAGCAATTCGGCCAGCAGCAGGAAGGCGACGACCAGCACGGCGACGCGCGCCACGCCGGTGGACAGCGAAATCAGCGTGTCGTGATAGCCGGGCACCTGCCACAGTCCACGGTAATGGTCGGCGACCTTGCCGATCAGGTGCCAGACCACCGGCACGGCGCCAATCACGACCAGGCTCCAGGCGATTGCCTTGACCGGGGCGGCGACCACTTGCGGCAGACCGAGCGGGCGCAGCGTCAACAGCAGGAAGAAGCCAAGCACGATCGAGCGCACCGCCCATTCGACAATGCGGAAGAAGGCCGGGCTGTCCGTCCTTCGCACAAACAAGGAAATCAGCGCATTGGCGATGAAGCCGAAGACGATGCCGGCCAGCGCGGCAAGGCTGAGCATCGACCATTGCCAGCGCTCCATCGGGCCGGCGCGGGTGAGCAGGCCGGGGCTGATCTCGCGGGCGAGGCCACGGGCGATGAAGAACGGGTCGGTGCTGGCGAAGGCGGCGAATTCCGGCGCCACCGGCACGTCTTCGACATCGGCATAGAGCGCGCGGATGTGGGCGAGCGTCTCGGGCGTGAACTGCCAGATCTTGTCCTTCTCAGTCTCGACCGGGCCGATGACGATGTTGCCGGCGGGATGCTCGAAATAGACGAAGGGGGTATTGCTCTTCGGATCGTCGGGGATCTGCTGCCAATAGACGTAGCCGATGCGGTCGATGACCTTTTTGAGATAGCGCTCGAGCAGGAACGCCTCGTCGCCACGCACCGCCTGACTGTAGTTGCGCAGGTCGAGCGCCGCCTGTGCCGGATCGCCGGCCTCGGTGAGGCCGCTCAACAGCACCTTGAACGTGTCGCGCGGCGAGGCGAGCCTGCTCGGATCGTCGACCATGTCGACGGCTTCGCCACGCGCTTCCTGGAATTCGGCGAGCTTTGCCTGGAGCTGGCCAAGTGGCGGCCCGACGATGAACCAGTCGCCTTCTTGCGGCGAAAAGTGACGGCGAAGGAGACCCTGGTGCCGTATTGCGGCAGCGTCGCCGTCACCTCGTCGCCGGAAATCGCATCATGCGGCAGGCTCCACAGACGGAACGTCGCGTTGTCGATGACGGTGAACAGAAGCTTGGTGTAATCGGGCATGTTGAGGCCGCCGCGGTCGGCCTCGGTGACGTCGACGAGACCCGCTGCCAGACCGGCAAGACCCATGCCGCCGCCGGTGGCGCGCGGCACGTTGTCGGCGCCGCTCTCGTTCATCGTCTGCAGGAACGAGCGCATGGTGCTCATCGGGCTCGACTGGTCGACGCGGACGTCCTCGACGGCGCTGACGCGCACGCCTGTCCACCATTCGGCGGTGGCGGCATCGAAGCGGCCCATGAAGCTGCCGCCGTCGGGCGATTGGACGAAGGTGAAGGCGCCCTGGCGGTCGCCTTCGAACCAGTGGCCGACAAGCTTGTCGCCTTCGGCCTTGGCCTCGATACGGCCGTTATAAAGCGGGTACATGCCCTTTACGTCAGTGCCCGTCTGCTCGAACTTGATCTGGGCGCCGCCGCCGCGCCACTTCGTGTCCCACACGCCCGTCCAGTTGGCCGCGTCCTGGGCATGCGCCTGCGGCATGGCCGGCAGCAGGCCGGCAAGCGCGAGTGCGCCGATCAGCGCGACCGTCCGGATCAGCAAAAGCAGCAGCCGATCCTCTCCTGCCGCAGAAAAGGGGTTCATTCTATTGCCCTTCTTCTTGCCGGCGATTCTGCTGGGCCGGCCAGAGAAGGTTATTCCGCTTGAAGATGAATATTCTGTTTCAGGCTGCGACGGCGATGCCGGTCAGTCATAGGTCAGATCCGTCGCCTTGCCGGCGAACACCCGGTAGGCAAAGAACGAATAGAAGATGATGATCGGCAGCACGACGACCGTCCCGACCAGGATGACGGCCAGGCTTTCGGGTGCCGAAGCAGCCTGCCAGATGGTCAGCCGGTCGGGCACCACGAAGGGGTAGAACGACCAGGCGAGGCCGGCAAAGCCGAGCGTGAAGATCGCGGCCAATGTCAGGAACGGGAGCAGCGCGTGGCGGTCGTCGGGCTTCGGCAGATGGAAGGTCTGGCGCCACAGCCACAGGAACAGCACTGCCGACAGGGTCGGCAGCGGCGACAAATAGAGCATGGCCGGCCAGACGAACCATTTGTCGAAGATGCGCGCGCTGGCAAAGGGCGTGGCCAGCGATACCGCGACCATGCCGAGCGCGGTCAGCACCAACGCCGTGCGCAGCCACAGCACCGCCTTCTTCTGCAGATCGCCTTCGGTCTTGTAGATGACCCAGGCCGCGCCCATCGCCGCGTAGGCCGCGGCAAGGCAGAGCGCCACCAGCGCGCCGAAAGCGACGCCGCCAGGGCCGACGTCGAGGCCGAGCACATAGACGCCGAGCATATAACCTTGCGCCAGCGAAGCGATGACCGAGCCGAGGAAGAAGATGCGGTTCCAGCGGTGCTTCCTGCCGGCCGGCACCTTGGCGCGGAAATCGAAGGCGACGCCGCGCAGGATCAAGCCGACCAGCAGCACGAAGACCGGAATGTAGAGCGCCGTCAGGATGGTGCCGTGCGCCAATGGGAAGGCGACCAGCAGCAAGCCGACCGCCAGCACCAGCCAGGTCTCGTTGGCGTCCCAGAACGGGCCGATGGCGGCGATCATCGTATCCTGCTCGGTTTCTTCGGCCGCGGCGAACAGGATGCCGATGCCGAGATCGAAGCCGTCGAGGATGACGTAGATCAGGATAGCGAGGCCCATCAGGCCGGCGAAGATCAGAGGCAGCAGGGTCGGCCAGTCGACGCTCATGATGTTTCTCCTGGTTGCGCAACCGGCTGCGACAGCGGCCTGTTCATGACGCCCGGCAGCGGCGAGGTGTCACCATCCTTCGCCGCCTTCAATGCCAGATGCACCAACACGCCGAGATAGGCGATCAAGAGCAGCACATAGAGGATGAGATAGACCGCGAGCGACAGCGCGACATGGCTGCCGGCGACCGGCCCGACAGCATCGGCGGTACGCAGCACGCCGGTGACCAGCCAGGGCTGGCGGCCGATCTCGGTGGTGTACCAGCCGGCCAGCGTCGCCAGCCAGCCGGACAGCGCCATCGGCACCATGACGAGCGCCAGCGGCTTGGGCAGGCCGTGGCGGCGCTTGAGGAAGAAGGCCGCCGACCAAGAGACGGCGAGCATCAGGAGGCCGGTGCCGACCATGATGCGAAAGCCCCAGAACACCGGAAATACCGGGGGATGGTTGCCGGCATAATCGTTCAGCCCCGGCACGATGCCGCCGGCGCTGTGCCTGAGGATGAGGCTGGCGCCATCGGGAATGGTGAGCTCGAACCTGTTCTCCTTGGCCGCTTCATCGGGAACCGCAAACAGCACCAGCGGCACGTTGGGACCGGTGTTCCAGTTGGCCTCCATCGCGGCGATCTTCTGCGGCTGGTGTTCCAGCGTGTTGAGGCCGTGCTGGTCGCCGGCAAAGATCTGGATCGGGATCAGGATCGCGGCGGTGAAGACGCCGGTGCGCAGCGCCTTCCACATCGATTCCGAGCGATCGCCGTAGAGATAGCGCAGCGCCGACAGGCCGGCGACCAGGAACGAGACGGTCAGGCCCGAAGCAAGCAGCATATGGACGAGCCGGTAGGGCATGGACGGATTGAAGACAACTGCCCACCAGTCGGTGGCGTGCGCTACACCATCGCGCATCTCGAAGCCGGCCGGCGTCTGCATCCACGAATTGAGTGCGATGATCCAGAAGGCGGACAAGGTGGTGCCGCCGGCCACCAGCACCGTCGCCAGTGTATGGACGCGGTTCGAGACACGGCGGAAGCCGAAAAGCATGATGCCGAGGAACGCCGCCTCGAGGAAGAAGGCGGTCAGGATCTCGTAGGCCAGCAGCGGGCCGGCAATGTTGCCGACCGTCTCCATATAGCCCGGCCAGTTGGTGCCGAACTGAAAACTCATGGTGACGCCGGAAACCACGCCCATGGCGAAGGACAGCGCGAATACCTTAACCCAGGTGAAATAAGCGCGCATCCAGGCGGAATCGTTTGTCGCGTTGTAGCGGAGCTTGAAGAACAGCAGCACCCAGCCGAGCGCGATGGTGATCGCCGGGAACAGGATGTGGAACGAGATGTTCGCGCCGAACTGTATGCGCGACAGAATGAGCGGGTCCATGGCGGCTCCGGCTGCTGCTTGTTTGTTGAAGGATAGGCTTGATGCACCGGACGGTCAAAGCGGCGTCCCGCCGCGAGGCGGAACGCCGCAGTGCGGTTAATCTGCTTTTACGTGGAATTTGGCTGGACGACCGGGCAGGTGTTGCCTATTCCGGCGAACCTCGATGGTCCAGAACTGTCAGGAGCGCCATTGACATCCGGATTTGCGAACCGACATTCAGCGGACTAAATCAACAACTCTGTTTCAAGCAGTCGTTTTCAGCCATGCAGCCGATCATCTCGATTTCCGGGCTCACCAAGACCTACGCCACCGGCTTCAAGGCGCTGAAGGAGATCAATCTCGACATCGTGCGCGGCGAGATCTTTGCGCTGCTCGGGCCGAATGGCGCCGGCAAGACAACGCTGATCTCGATCGTCTGCGGCATCGTCAACCGCTCGTCGGGTTCCGTCACCGTCGACGGCCATGACATCAACCGCGACTACCGCGCCGCGCGCAGTCTGATCGGGCTGGTGCCGCAGGAACTGACCATCGACGCCTTCGAGAGCGTGTGGGCGACGGTCAACTACAGCCGCGGCCTGTTCGGCAAGCCGGCGGACAAGGCGTTCGTCGAAAAGGTGCTGCGCGACCTGTCGCTCTGGGACAAGAAGGACGCCAAGGCGATCACGCTGTCCGGCGGCATGAAGCGCCGGCTGATGATTGCCAAGGCGCTGTCGCACGAGCCGCGCATCCTGTTCCTCGACGAACCGACGGCAGGCGTCGATGTCGAGCTGCGCCAGGACATGTGGGCGATGGTGCGCCGGCTGCGCGAAGACGGCGTCACCATCATCCTGACCACGCATTACATCGAAGAAGCCGAGGCGATGGCCGACCGCGTCGGCGTCATCAACCGCGGCGAGATCGTGCTGGTGGAGGACAAGGCCGAGCTGATGCGCAAGCTTGGCCGCAAACGGCTTGTGCTGGAACTGCGCAGTCCCCTGGCCACCGTTCCCGATACTTTTTCGCACTACGCGCTGGAGCTTTCGCCGGATGGCGGACAGCTGACCTATACTTATGACAACCAGAGCGAACGGCCGGGCGTCGCCTCGCTGATCCGCGAGCTCGAGGCGGCCGGCATCCAGTTCCGCGACATCGATACGGAAAACAGCTCGCTCGAGGAGATCTTCGTCAATCTGGTGAGGAAACCGGCATGAACCCGCGCGCGGCCATGAATCTTCATGCGGTATGGGCGATCTATCGGGTGGAGATGGCGCGCGCCCTTCGCACTGTGCTGCAGAGCATCGTTTCGCCGGTCATTTCGACGTCGCTCTATTTCGTCGTCTTCGGTTCGGCCATCGGCTCGCGCATCACCGAGATCGACGGCATCAGCTACGGCGCCTTCATCGTACCGGGGCTGATCATGCTGTCGCTGCTGACGCAATCGATCTCCAACGCCTCTTTCGCCATCTATTTTCCGAAATTCGTCGGCTCGATCTACGAATTGCTGTCCGCGCCGGTGTCCTATCTGGAGATCGTCATCGCCTATGTCGGGGGCGCGGCGACAAAGTCGATCGTGCTTGGCCTGATCATCCTGGCGACGGCCTCGCTGTTCGTGCCGCTGACGATCGAGCATCCGTTCTGGATGCTCGCCTTCCTGGTGCTGACGGCGGTGACCTTCAGCCTGTTCGGCTTTATCATCGGCATCTGGGCGAAGAGCTTCGAGCAGCTGCAGCTCGTGCCGCTGCTGATCATCACGCCGCTGACCTTCCTCGGCGGCAGCTTCTATTCGATCAACATGCTGCCCGGCATCTGGCGCACGGTGACGCTGTTCAACCCGGTGGTCTACCTGGTCAGTGGGTTCCGCTGGAGCTTCTACGGCAAGTCCGATGTTTCAGTCGGCGTCAGCCTCGGCATGACGGTGGTCTTCCTGCTCATCTGCATAGCGATCGTCGCCTGGATCTTCAGGACCGGCTACCGGCTGCGCAACTGATCGAACGGGCCTCGTCCAGGCGAAGCAGCCTTATCGATCGACCTTTCCTTGCCGAAGGCGACATAGGCCTGCGCACGATGCCTGGAACTCGCGCTTGAACGCCTCGATCTTGCTTTTCATGCATTGTTATATATCATGTTATCGATGTTCACGGGGATGAAAATTGACCTATGGAAGACGTCATACGATCGCTTGGCTTCCTGTGCCTGGGCAGCAGGCTGAAGCGTATAGGCGAGCAACTGCAAGCGGAGGCGCAGCGCCTGCTCGACAGGCTGGATGTCCCGGTTCAGGCGAGCCAATACCCGCTGCTGGCCGCGCTCGACAGGCTGGGCCCACTGCCGGTCGGGGAACTGGCGCAATCCCTTGGGATCGCGCAGCCGGGTGTGACGCGAACCGTCTCGCTTCTGGCCGGATTGGGATTGCTCGAGGTCAGTCCGTCGAACGATGACCAGCGGCGCAGGATCGTCTCGCTTACTCGGGACGGCCGGCGGCTGGTCGATGTCGCAAAGCGCGACGTCTGGCCTTGCATCGAGAACGTGGTCGCGGATTTGTGCGCAGGTTTTTCGGGGCCGCTTCTTGAGCAGCTGGCTGCCATCGAGGACGGCCTCGCCGCTGCCCCTCTCGACCGTCGTGTAAATAAGCCTGAGGGTGCCGCGCAATGAGACATCTGCTCGACCGCCCTATCTGGAGCGCGCTTCAGACGCGACATCGGGCCTTCGCGGAGGGTGACAACCTCGCCATGCGATATCGGCCGTCGATCGTCCCTTTCGCCGCCACTGGCGCGGACGACCCGGAAAGCCTGCGGGCGCTCGAAAACCTTGTCTCCCCGGGCGAGAGTGTGATCCTGCTTCAAGCGGACGCGATTGCTCTGCCCACGGGGCTTTCCGCGACTTCGACCGCAGCCGGGGTTCAGATGATCGCCGAGCAGCCATTGCAGATCGTCTCCGACCCGCGCGTGCATCGTCTGACCCGAGACGATGCTGCTGAGATGCTCGCCCTGGCATTGCTCACCAAGCCTGGCCCATTCACGCTCGAAGCCTTGAGCCTGGGCGATTTTTGGGGTGTGAAAATCGAGGGCAGGCTTGCGGCAATGGCCGGCGAGCGCATGAAGCAACCTGGTTATACCGAACTCAGCGGGGTGTGCTCACATCCGGAATTTCGCGGCGGTGGCCTAGGAAAGCTGCTGTCCCTATTCGTGGCAAACCGGATAGTGGCGCGCGGCGAAGTTCCCTATCTCCACGCCTATGCCAGCAACGCCGCGGCCATAGCGTTATACGAGTCCATCGGCTTCAGGTTGCGAAGCACAATGAATGTGGCCGTGGTTCAGCGCACCGAATGATTAGTCGGCGCATGATGCGCAGCATGGATTCATCCCGTATCGGAAGGAAGGATTTCGTACGGCCGAAATCCTTCCTTGAGACTGCAAGATCTTGCTGCGTGTCAGACCGCGATCTTGCCGCCGCCTTGCCTGGTGATGGCAACGACCGCCGGGCGCACCGGCATGTCCGGCTTGAAGTCGGGCCAGCGCGTCGACAAATCCTCATAATAGGACGGACGGCCGAAAGCCTCCCAGTCCTCGCCGCCGTCGCCCGGATGCTGGACGGCAACGAAGGCGGTCTGGTCGTCCGGCGCAAACAGGGGACCGCACATTTCGGCGCCGATCGGCACGCGGAAGAACAGCTTTGATGTCGCCCGTGCCGTCCCTTCCGTATCGACAGCCCACAGACCGTCGGTGCGGCCGGTGGCTTTCGGGCCCTGGCCGTCGGTGGCGACCCAGAGGCGGCCGGCCGAATCTACCGTGCAATTGTCCGGCATGCCGAACCAGCCATTGGCGGTGGTTGCGGTCGAGAAGGTGGCGCCGACGTCGGCCACAGCGGGATCGCCGCATTTCAGCAGGATTTCCCACCTACCCTTTGTCGCGGTGAAATCACCGCCGTCCTCGACGATCTCGATGATGTGGCCAAAGGCGTTCTCGGCACGCGGGTTGGCGGCGTCGACCTGGTCGGCCTTGCGCTTCGAATTGTTGGTCAGCATGACGTAGACCTTGCCGTTGGTGGCATTGGGCTGGATGTCTTCCGGGCGGTCCATCTTGGTGGCGCCGAGCAGGTCGGCGGCGCGGCGCGTCTCGATCAGCACGTCGGCCTGGCTGTCGAAGCCGTTCTCCGCCGTCAGCGGCCCCTGGCCGAAGACGATCGGCAGCCACTCGACCGAACCGTCGTCGGCAAACTTGGCGACATGCAAGGTGCCGTCGTCGAGCAAATCCATGTTGGCGGCGCGGTCGTCCGGATCGAACTTGCCTGTGGTGACGAACTTATAGACATAATCGAAGCGCTCGTCGTCGCCGAGATAGAAGACGACACGGCCATCCTTGGCGACGATCGATTCGGCGCCCTCATGCTTGAAGCGCCCCATCGCGGTGCGCTTCCTCGGCGCCGAAGTCGGATCCTGGACGTCGACCTCGACGATCCAGCCGAAGCGGTTCGGCTCGTTCGGCTCCTTGCCGATATCGAAACGGTCGTAATGCGCTGCCCATTCATAGGCACCTTCGGGAATGCCGAGGCGCTTGTAATTGGCGGCTTCCTTATGCCCCTGCGGCAGCTCGCCCGAGAAATAGCCGTGGATGTTCTCCTCGGCCATGACATAGGTGCCCCATGGCGTGACGCCGCCGGCGCAATTGTTGATGGTGCCGATGATTTTCGTGCCGGTCGGATCGGCGCTGGTCTTGACGCGGTCGTGGCCGGCGACCGGGCCGGAGAGCGCGATCTCGGTGTTGGAGGTGATGCGGCGGTTGAGCTTGCCGTCGCGAACGACCTGCCATTTGCCTGATACCTTGCGTATCTCGACGATAGTGCCGCCATGCGCCGTCATCTCGACGTCGACTTGTTCCTTGCTGAGGGGCGCCTGCTTGGCCTTGCCGTCGATGATGGTGACGAGGCCCGGAAACATCAGGTGCGGATTGGTGTATTCGTGGTTGACCACCAGCAGGCCGTGCTCGGCCGAGCCGTCGATCGGGATATAGCCGACATAGTCGTTGTTGTAGCCGAATTGTCTGGCCTGGGCTTCCGCCGACTGTTTTGTCGGATCGAATTCCGGCGAATCGGCGAACAGCGGATCGCCCCAGCGCAGCAGTACATCGGCGTCATAGCCGGGTGCGACGTGATGCTTGTCGTCGATGCCGGCCTCGAGCTCGTCAAAAGCGAAGGCGGAGCCTTCGGCGGCGCGGGCATTGTCGGCGGTGATCAGCGCCAGCGGGCTGACGGTAGCGGCTATGGCCGAGACGGCAAGCGAACCCTTGAGGAAGCCGCGGCGTGAGAACCGCGCGGCGATGATCTCACCCATGGTGCGGTTGTCGGTGGGATTGGCTCCTGGCCCATCGTTTTCCTCGAGCAGGCTGGTGCGGAAATGGGCGTCAGGGGTGCGATGTTCGGTCATAGGGCCTGCCTCTGGCTGGATGGATTGCTGGAGCGTGTTGCCTGGCCAATCCGGTATTACCGGCAGGTCACAGTTTGATGACATGCCGGCTAATTGCCACCTGCGATTTCGTATCCAACATCGGCCCCGCTTGACCGCGACCGGCGCTTCGGAAACAAGAGCTGCGGCAGGCGGTAGGGACCGCATCGGGAGGAACAAAAGTGAGTTTCTGGGGACTTGGGCAGCTCTGCGTTTCGACGGTGATCTTCCTGCTGGCGGCGATGGCCGCAAAACAGTGGGGGCTGGCGCCGAGCCTCGGCAAGATTGTGCTGACGTTGGCGCTCTATTCGCTGGGCAATCTGATCATGCTGAGGCTGATCCGTGAATTCGGCATGTCGGTGTCGTTCAGCCTGTCGGCGGTGATCCAGCTGGTGTCGGTGAATGTGGTGGCGCTGGTCTTCTTCGGCGAGCGCGTCAATGCCTTGCAGGCAACCGGCATCGTGCTTGCCATCGCAGCTGTGGCGCTGATCACGCTCGGGCCCTATCTGCAAAGGCTGTAACTGCGATCGGGCCGATGAAGAAGATTGCAAGCAGACTGCCCAACTGGCTGGAGTTCCCGGTTCTGCTGGCCGGGCTGGTCATTGCCGGCGGGCTGTGGGGGTTCGAGGAGCTGATGGAGCTGGCGCGGGCGACCACGCCGCATGCCTTCGACACCGAAATCCTGCTTGCCTTCCGCAAGGCCGGCCAGCCCGACAATCCGATCGGACCGGCGTGGCTGGAAGGGGCGATGCGCGACATCACCAGCCTCGGCAGCGCCAGCGTACTGCTGCTGATCACGGCAGCAATGATCGTCTATCTGCTTCTTATCCGCAGGCCAGGCGCGGCGCTTCTCATGTTCGTCGCGGTAGCGGGCGGCCAGCTCCTGTCAAGCGTGCTGAAATTCGATATCGACCGGCCGCGCCCCGATCTGGTCTCGCATCTCGCCGATGTGGCATCGCTTTCGTTTCCGAGCGGCCACGCCATGCTGTCGGCGGTGACGTATTTGACGCTGGGCAGCATGGCGGCGCGGGTTTTGCCCGGGCGCACAACGAAGATCTATGTACTCGGGCTGGCGGTGCTGACGACAGTGGTGGTCGGCATCAGCCGCATCTATCTCGGCGTCCACTGGCCGTCCGACGTATTGGCCGGCTGGTGCGCCGGCTTTGCCTGGGCGATGCTGTGCTGGCTTGCGGCACGGTTCCTGCAGCGATGGCTTGGGCGGGCCGACGGCACCTGACTCAAATCAGCCTGTTGATCAGGCCATGACCGCAGCCTGCCAGCAGGAAAACCATCGACAGCAAGGCTGTCGAGGTTGCCAACGCTTTGAATATCTTCACCCGCTCATCCTTTTGAAGTCGTGCCTGTGAAATCGGGATCGCAGTGGATGTCCCGCCAAACGATGCCGAGGTTTGTAGCATCACAGTGCATCGGCTGGCAAAGAGTGCTGCATGTTTGGAGGCAGACCATCAATCCTTGGTGCAGGAAGACGTCGCCGACCGCGCCAGCGCAGGAACTTCATCCTCGACTGTTCGGCGATGCCGTTCTTCGATTCAACGGCGGCCAATGTCATCGAGGGTGCGGCCCACAAGGCGAGCCGCGCCGGCGTTCGCTTCATTATATCAGGCGCTTCGCCGCAGATACGCCGCATGCTGATCAACCACGGCGTCAAGCGGCCGCTGGTGACTTATACCGCCTCGATCACGGATCGCGGGCGCAGCTGAAGAAAGCCGCGCCCGCCGCCTGAGCCGATGGCTGGCTTAGTCGAGGCCCAATGCCGCTATCTCGCCGTCGTTCATCAGCGGCACGAAGATTGTCGACTTGCCGTCGGTGCCGATGTCGGCGCTGCCCGGCTTGAACGTCGCAACCGCTTGCGGCGTGCCGCCGGCTTTGTAGCGGTAGAGCGTGCCGGTCATATACGCGGTGGCGTAGATGCTGCCGCCGATGGCAACGACGCCATCGAGGTTGGCAAATTTTTCCGCGCCGGGCAGTGGCGAAACGGCCTTGGTGGCAAGATCGACCGAGAGCAGGCCGCCCGGCTCCGCGGTGCTGAAGTCGGGCTTGATGCCCTTGCCCCAGGAAGCGACGATCAGCCGGCCGCCATCGGCGAAGATGCCATTCGGCGAAGCAAGCGCCGCATCCCTGACGAACAGTTCGGGCCGGTCGCCGTCGATGCGATAGATCGTATCGGCAAGCATATCCGTGACATAGATCTTGCCGGACGCGTCGGCGGTCACGTCGTTGAGGAAGACCGCGTTCGGCACGTCGATCGTCGATGTTAGCTTGCCGCTTGCGAGATCGACGACGCGCACATGGGTGAGGTCGGCGACGTAGAGTTTGCCGCCGACAATCGCCATGCCCTTGGGCGCGTCCATGCCGTCGGTCCAGTGTTGCGTGACTAGCTTGCCGTCCATCGACAGGATCGACAGATAGCCGTTGCCGTCGGCTTCGCCGGGATTGCCGACGATGTTCGAGACGACAACGCGCTGGCCGGCGGCGTCGAACAGCGCCGATTCAGGCTGCTCGAGGCCGCCGGTGCGCCAGAGTTCAGCGGCCTGAACTGCCGGCGCGGCCGCGATGCCGACCAGGGCGAGAAGTATCGAGGTGAAGAGGCTCTTCATGGCTAGTCTCCTGTAATGGACTGGCGGAGAGCTAGGCCTTTCGATACTTTTCGGGAAGAGCTATCAGGACTAGTACCGAAGGCTGATACCAAATCGTGCAAAAGAGGTGCATCCCATGAACGGCCTGATCTTCGAAGCGCTGAAGCGGACGCTTAAGGCAAAGGGCATCACCTATCGCGTCCTTGCCGAGCGGATGGGTGTTTCCGAGCCGACGGTGAAGCGCATCTTCCACGAGCGCAACTGCAAGCTCGACCGGCTGATGGAGATCTGCACTGCCGCCGGCGTAGAGTTGGAGAACGTGCTCGGCTCTATGAACAGAGGACCAGGACCCGCCAACCAGATCGCGCCGGAGATCGAGCGCAAGCTCGCCGGGCGGCCGGCACTGCTGTTCGTCTTTGTCATGCTTTCCGAGAAATTCACGCCCGAAGGCATCATGCGCTCACAAGGGCTGAGCGAGGCTTCGATGTTCCTCTATCTGCGCGAGCTCGAGGAACTCGGCCTGGTCGCGCTCGGTCGCGGCCTGTCGGCAAGGCTGCTGATCGAGGCGCCGATCCAGTGGAATTTCGAGGGGCCATTGCGGCCGCTGTTCGAGACGACCAACAAGAATTTCATCGGCTGGGCCATCACCCATCTTGAGCGCGAGTCGACGTTCGTCAGCTTCTCCAGGCGGATGCGGCCGGAAACGGCGGAAATGGTCAGGCGCGAGGCGGAGGAATTGGCGGAGCGCGCCAAATTGCTTGCTCATCACGACCAGCACACGACGCCTGAAGACCGACTGGTCGGCTACAAATGGACGTTTGCGTTCGGCGCAACGCCGTTCCCGGTGATCATGCCGATCGGGCCGCATCCGCGCGACGCAGGCGCACGGACCGACGATCGAGTTGCGGCTGCCGCAAACGGACGACGTCTGCCGGCCTAGGTCAAAATGCAGAACGACCGAGTCCGGGCTGTTGGCGGCAGCCAGTCTGACTGAGCTTCTTACCCCTGAGTATCGGCCGCAAACACAAGATCGAGCGGCTATTCGGCGGTCTTGTTCGCGACCTTGTCATCCCAGACCATCTGCCGGTAGTCGAAGCCGTATTCCAGCGTCGGCTTGACAATACGGAAATAGGGCGACAGGTCGAAATCGCGCGGCGTGTAGAGCGAGTGATGGCGGATGTGCAGGATTTCCCTGCGCGAATAGCTCGATTGGGCCGAGGCACGGCCAGGCGCCCGGGTAATCTCCGGCAGGATCGGGTAGCGGATCAGGCCATACGCCTCGGCGATCAGCGACGAGCAGATGGCGCGCGTCGGGTCGCCGGAACCGAAAGCCAGCATGCGGCGGCGCCAGCGCACCGGCACCGGCGGCGTCGGCAAGAAGTAGCGCAGCATGTCGAATATGTTCTTGAGATCGTATCTGAAACCGAGCCTGCCGATCATGAACGCGACGACCGCTTCGCGGTCATCCGGAGCCAGGCCACTCGCACGGCAGATGCGGGTGTTGTAGCTGCGATAGCGCGACAGCGGCACGGCGATGCAGCCATCGCCGAGCGTGACCTCGATCAGGCGCCGCCGCTCCGATCCGTCCTCCGGCTCCGGTAATGCATCGCCGACATAGAAGGCGGCATGCGACCAGGTCGACTGGGTGAGGTATTTGATCGCCGCCGAGATCTTCTGGTTGCCTTCGATGAGCAGGATGTCGCCGGGCTCGAGCGTGCGGCGCAACGTTTCGGCGTCCGACGGCGTGTAAGGCTAGTAGCCGGACGATTCCTCCTGCAGCCGGCCGGCAAGCCAGCGGCCAGTCGGTCCAGAAGCGTGTCGCCGGGCTCGGTCATGCCAGACGGCGATTACCACAGGGCGGCAAGTTAGACCATGATCAGCCCACGCCAGGCGTGCCGGCGTCTTGGTGCGCAACTGTGAGATCTTCGCGCGCCTTACGGGCGAGCTTCCTCGTCGAGCGCTTCGGGCTGTCGCCGAAAAGCTCGACCGCCTCGGCGAGGCAGGTCTTTTTCAGGCTCTTTTCCGAACGCTTCAGCAGCTTGGCAAGCAACCGCGTCTCTTCAGCAGGACCGAGCGGCTGGTCCTCGGCATCTAGAAGCGCGCGCATGACGAACACATCGTGCAGCTCGCCAAGCCGCTCGCCCAACTCGTTGACGGCCTTGCGCCGCGTCTTGATCGGCGTCGGCCACAGCCTGCCGAGCAGCGACAGGTGCATGCCATGCGTCTTGGCCGCCTTGCGCAGATCGTGAAAGTCATCGGCTTCGCCGCGCGAAGCCGCCTTGTCCAGCGCTTTCCTGGCGCGGCGCAAAGTGGTGCGCGCGCCTTCGGCGAGCACGTCGGCAGCCTGCTCCGGCTGGTCGGGCAGAGCGAGCTTGTCGATCCGGGCGACACCTTCCTCGCAAACGGAAATCGCCGCGCCTATCGCAGCATCGAGGCCTGCTCCGCCATGCAGTTCATGCTGGCGCGCGACGAGCCTGTCACGCACGGCACCGAGGCCATCGCCGGCACTTTGCTCGGAAAAGCTTGCCGCCAGCCGGTCGATTGTTTCCACCAGTGCGGTCGCCTCGCGCGGGCCGGCAAGCAGGGCCGCCACCTGGCGGTAGCACTGATTCTCCGTCACGCAGAATGTTTCGCCTCCGGAACGGACAAGACGCAGCAAGGCGCGGACGTTCTTCAGCCGTTTGCGGCATTTGTGCAGCCCCTGTTCGGGCCTGTCACGCGCGGCGTCCAGATGGACAAGCGCCTTGCCGATCTCCTCGGCGAGGATGCGCCTGACCTCTCCGGTCAGCGACATGCGCGGATCGATACGAAAGCTCATGCGACGATCTCCGGAATCCCCCCAAGGGCGAGCGACGCGTTGTAAAATCTTGGCTCGCCGGTGACTTCACGGCCGAGCCAATGTGGCAGCATTTCGTCCTGTACATCATCCGGCGTCTCGAGCTCGGCGATCACCAACCCCGCAAGCGTCCCGCCGAAGACATCGACTTCGTAGCGATAGCCGCGGTGTCTAACATGGTGGCGTGTCTTCTCGATGACATGTCCGATGGCAAAGGCCTGCATCTCCTGCGCCTCCGCCAAAGGTACCGGATATTCGAATTCATCGCGCTCGCGTGCCTGGCTGCCGAACTTGAGCGTCAGCTTGGCGGCCGCATCGTTGCTGATGCGCACACGCACCGTGCGGCTGGGTTCGGCGACTAGATAGAATTGACGGATATGAATGTCCGCCTCGACCATTGCCCGCCATTCCTCACCTGAGACCAGGAACTTACGCTCGATTTCCTTGCCCATGGCCAGGCACTAAAGCGCGCACGGCCAGAGTTGGCAAGCCGCTTGACCGCACTTGACTTTAATCATTCGATTGATTAAATTGTTGACCATGATCAAATCGCCCAGCGCCAGCGGCCTTCCTCATGAGGCGCCCAAGACCGCCGCGGATGTGACGCGGACGGCACTCGTGCGCGCGGCGCTGAAGCTGTTCGGACGCCAGGGTTTCGACGGCACGTCAACGCGCCAGATCGCGGCCGAGGCCAAGGCCAATATCGGCTCGATCGCCTATCATTTCGGCGGCAAGGAAGGGCTCCGCAACGCGGCGGCCGACTACATCGTCGACACCATCCAGATCGTTGCCGGCCAAGCGATCGGCAATCTGCAAGCGCCGGCCGCGGCATTGGCGGACACCGAGGCCGCGCGGGCGCATTTGGCCGTCGCACTGGAGCGGATGGTCGCCTTCATCGCGGCAAGGCCGGAAGCCGGCGAGATTGTACAGTTCGTCCTGCGTGAGCTGTCGCATCCAACCGCCGCGCTCGACCGTATCTATGATGGCGTGTTCGAACCGGCGCATCACCGACTCTGCCTGATCTGGGAACAGGCGACGGGCGAGCCGGCCGAGAGCGAGCGCACAAAACTCACTGTGTTCACGCTGATTGGCCAGGTCGTCTATTTCCGCATCGGCCGCGAGGCGGTTATGCGCCGGATGGGCTGGCGCGAGATCGGCAATGACGAGGCCGGAAAGATCGCGGCGGTGGTGACGGATAATCTCAGCGCGATTTTGGCTCGGCGCGATTTGGCTGCCCGAAAGGATCGTGGATCATGAGCCTGCTCTGTTCTTTGCCGCTTGCCGCCCAGGTTTTCAGCGCCTGCGCGCCGGCAGCACCGCTCGCCGTCGGCTACGTCGAGGGCGATTATGTCCTGCTGGCGCCGATCGAGGTGGCGCAGGTCGAGACGATTGCGGTCAAGCGCGGCGACCGCGTCGCGCCCGGCACGCCGGTGGTGACGCTGGAAAACGCCGACGCCAAGATCGCCATCGCACAAGCCGAGGCGGCCCTTGCGCAGGCCCAGGCGCAACTTGCCGACCTGCAGGTCGGCAAGCGGCCGGAAGAGATTGCGGTGCTCAAGGCGCAGGTGGACATGGCCAAGGCGCAAGCCGCCGACGCCAAACGCCGTTACATCCGCGCCAGCGATCTGTTCAAACGCGGCACCGGCACGCAGGCCGACTACGACACGGCTTCCGCGACGCTGGAGACGGCCAACGCGCAGGTCGGCCAGGCGGAGGCCAATCTCGCCGTCGGTGGCCTGCCGGCACGGCCGGAGACGATCAAGGCCGCCGACAATCAGGTCAGGCAGGCGCAGTCGGCGCTGGAGCAAGCGCAATGGCGGCTGTCGAAGCGCGTGCTGACGGCGCCCTCGCCCGGCCGGGTCAACGATGTCATCCGCTATCCTGGCGACACGGCCGGGCCGACCGCGCCGGTCATCTCCATACTGCCGGATGGCGCGGTGAAGCTCAGCGTCTATGTGCCGGAAAGCGCGTTCTCCTCGGTCGATGTCGGCACGCTGCTCAACGTCCATTGCGACGGCTGCGGATCGGGCGTGACGGCTCGCGTCAGCTACGTGTCGCCGGATCCGGAATTCACGCCGCCGGTGATCTACTCGCTCGAGACCCGGCAAAAGCTGGTCTATCTGGTCGAAGCGCGGCCGGAGGGCGACGCCAGCGCATTGCAGCCCGGGCAGATCGTCGACGTCGATGTGGCGGACATCAGAAAATGAACGTCATCGACGTGCACGGCCTGGTCAAGCGCTTCGGCGACAAGACCGTCGTCGATCATGTGACTATGGCTGTGGCCGAGGGCGAGATCGTCGGCTTCCTCGGGCCGAACGGCTCGGGCAAGACGACGACCATCCGCATCATGTGCGGCTTGCTGACGCCGGATGAGGGCGAAGGCACGGTTCTGGGCTTCGACATCCGCACCGACAGCCTGCGGATCAAACGCGAAGTCGGCTACATGACGCAGAGATTCTCGTTCTACGAAGATCTGACGATCGGCGAGAATCTCGAATTCGTGGCACGGCTGTACCGGCTGAAGCCGCTCGACGGGCACGTGGCTAAGACGCTTGAGGAGCTCGGCCTGACATCGCGCAGGAACCAGTTGGCCGGTACCCTGTCCGGCGGCTGGAAGCAGCGGCTGGCGCTGGCCGCCTGCATCATGCACAAGCCGAAACTGCTGCTGCTCGATGAACCGACGGCGGGCGTCGACCCGAAAGCGCGACGCGAATTCTGGGACGAGATCCACCGGCTGGCGAGCGGCGGCCTGACCGTGCTGGTCTCCACCCATTACATGGATGAGGCCGAGCGCTGCCATCGCATCAGCTACATCTCCTACGGCAAGATGCTGGCCACCGGCACGGTCGAGGACGTGGTGAGGAATGCCGGGCTGACCACCTTCGTTCTGCAAGGGCCGCGGCTCGATCAGGTCGCTGCCGCACTTCATGGCCGCCCCGGCGTCGACCAGGTGGCGCCGTTCGGCGCGACGCTGCATGTCGTCGGCTCCGACAGGACGGCAATTCAGGCAGCGCTCGCCGATGTCGAAAAGGAGCACGAGGGCGTTACGGTGACGCCCGGCGAGACCAGCCTGGAGGATGTGTTCATCCAGTTCATGTCCGGTTCGAAGGACAATATGGGATGAAAAATGGGATAAACAGCATCTTTTCGTTCGCCAGGCTAGGCGCGCTGCTGATCAAGGAGTTCATCCAGATGCGGCGCGACCGCATCACCTTCGCCATGATGCTCGGCGTGCCGTTGATGCAGCTGGTGCTGTTCGGCTATGCCATCAACAACGATCCGAAGAGCCTGCCGGCAGCGCTGGTGGCGATGAGCAGCGATCCTTACACACGAGCCATGGTTTCGGCACTGCAGACCACCGGCTACTACCGCTTCGACCATGTCGCGCAAAGTGCCGCTGAGGCGGAATTCCTGATGGCGCGCGGCGACGTCGCCTTCGTCGTCACCATTCCCGCCGATTTTGCCCGGCGGGTCGAGCGTGGCGATAGCCCGCAGATTCTGATCGAGGCGGATGCGACCGACCCGGCCGTGGCCAGCGGCGCCATCTCGACGCTCGGCACCGTCGCCAACCAGGCGCTGCTCAGGGCACGCGGCATGCAGGAGACGGCGGCCGAAGCTGCCCGGGGCCAGCTCCAGGTCGTAGTGCACCGGCGCTACAATCCGGAAGCCGTCTCGCAATACAACATCGTGCCCGGCCTGCTCGGCGTCATCCTGCAGATGACGATGGTGATGATGACCTCAATCGCGCTGACGCGCGAGACCGAGCGCGGCACGATGGAGAACCTTCTGGCGATGCCATCCAGCCCGCTCGAGATCATGCTGGGCAAGGTGCTGCCCTATCTGGCGGTCGGCGCCGTGCAGGTGCTGGTGGTGCTGGCAGCCTCGAAGCTTCTGTTTGCCATCCCCTTCACCGGGTCGATGTCGCTGCTGTTGACGGCGGTCCTTATCTTCGTCTTGGCGCTGGTGCTGCTCGGCTACACGATCTCGACGATCGCCCGCACGCAAATGCAGGCCCTGCAGCTCACCTTCTTCTTCTTCTTGCCGTCGATCATGCTGTCCGGCTTCATGTTCCCCTATCGCGGCATGCCGGACTGGGCGCAGGTTTTCGGCGAGGTGCTGCCGCTGACGCATTTCCTGCGCATCATCCGCGCGGTGATGCTGAAGGGCGCCGAGCTGCCGGCGGTGGCAACGGAAATCGGCTGGCTGTTGGTGTTCGTGGCGCTGTTCGCCGGTATTGCGCTGGTGCGGTTCCGCCGGACGCTGGATTAGGGTCGAACTCGATCCGCTTGTGCAAATGATCGAGATTTACACGGACTTGGCCTGGCCCGGGACCGGTGTCAATTCAGGCGCATCGAGCCCTTCGAAGGGATCGCGCCAGGCGTCGATTTCTTCGAGTTGAAGATACCTGCGACTGACAGAGGGATAGTCATCGAGCGGCAATCGGGCGACATCGTTGAAGGGCAGAAACGTCGCCATTCGAAAGTCGGCATCGGAAACCGAAGCGCCGACCAGCCATTCTCGCTGGGAGAGCGCGGCATCAAGCATGGCAGCGGCCGTGCGGAAGTCGCTCAGGCCCTCCTCAACCCGCGCCTGATCTATCGGGCCGAGCCCATAGCGCTGTTTGGTCCCGCGTTCGAAATGCACGACATCGCAGGCTCTTGCGAAGTTCTCTTTCCCCCAACTCAGCCATCGGATCATCTCGGGCTCGTCGTCGCCAGCGCGCCAGAAATCCGAATGCATATCGCGCGAAAGCCGACAGGCTATGGCGTCGGCCTCCCAGAGGCTTTTTCCCGAACCTATAAGGATGGGCAATGAAAGATTTGGATTGAGCGGCCGAAATCGCTCGGCCTGGCCCGGAGCGAGGGGAGAGGCGAATTCAAACTCGACCTTGGCGTTGAGATACCGTGCCAACCGCGAGGCGAGGATTGGGATTGCGGCTGAAGAACAGTTTCATTGATCTCAGTCTTTGAAGGGTACAGGTTCGGCTGGGCGCAACGGACGCTTGAGCACCTCGAATCGGCACATGAGCTGGAACTGGTTGCTATCCTAGCCAGCAGCAATGATCTCGGCATAGGTGCTGAGATCGACATTGCCGCCGGAGAGCACCACGGCAATGCATTTGCCGGCAAGGTCGATCTCGCCTGACGACAGCGCGGCCAAGCCGACGCAACCGCCGGGTTCGACGACCAGCTTCAAGCAAGCCATCGCATCGCGCATCGCCTGTGCCACCGCCTTGTCGGAAACGGCGATGGCGCCGGCGAGATTCTTGCGGTTGATTTCGAAAGTGATGGCGCCCGGCTCGGCGACGAGAAGGGCATCGCAGATCGAGGTGTGGCCGGGCGTGTTCGACACCCTGGCGCCTTTGATCAGCGAGCGGCGTGTGTCGTCGAAATGCTCGGGTTCCACGGCCCAGACGGCGGTGCCCGGCGAGGCGTCCTTGACCGCGATCGAAATGCCGCTGCTCAACCCGCCGCCGCCGCAGGGAACCACTACCGCATCGAGGCTGACGCCAAGCGCTCTTGCTTGGCGGATCAATTCGAGGCCGATCGTGCCCTGGCCGGCGATGATGGCCGGATCGTCGTAGGGCGGCACCAGGACCATGCCCTTTTCCACGTAAGAACGGACGACGGCAGTGCGATCGTCGCGGACCCGGTCGAAGGTGATCACTTCCGCGCCCATCTTCCTGACATTGCTGACTTTCATCGCCGGCGCATCGGCGGGCATGGCGATGACGGCCTTGACGCCGAACATCGCCGCTGCGGCGGCAACGCCTTGCGCGTGATTACCCGACGAGAAGGCGACGACGCCGCGGGCGCGTTCTTCCGCCGAGAGCGAGGAGAGCTTGTTGTATGCACCGCGGAACTTGAACGAGCCGGTGCGCTGCAACGTCTCCGGCTTGAACAGGATCCTGGCGCCGAAGCGATTGTTCAACTCCGGCGATTCGATCAGCGGCGTTTCGACGATCAGTCCGGACAATCGCGCTGCTGCACTGTGAATATCGGCGATGCCGGGAGGGGTGATCATGGCTGGGTCCTGCAAGAGATGAGACTGCCTATGTGCACGGAAAGGGAAGCCGCGCACCAATGAAAAAATGTGACCGTTACAATTCGACTTGGAAGCAGGAGTGGGCGTGACTGTCACCCACCTCTCCTCCGCCCTCCGCCATGCTTCGTCATTTCGACAAATCGCTGCCGATTTACCGGCATTGCCGGCCGCCCCTCACCCCAACAGCGTCTTTTGCCGTTTGGGGCCGCCGATCTTGCGCCAGGTGTTGAAGCGATGGGTGGCAGCGGCGAAGGAGATCTTCATCTGCTGAGCAACCGAATAGCGCGACTTTCCCTCGTCGAACAGGCGATAGCAGCACTCGACGCCCTCCTCGGTCAACTTGCCGTCGGGAGCCTTGTTATGCGGATTGGCGGGATCAAATTTTTCGACCTGCTGCTCGACCAACCCTTTCAGGCGCTGCAAGTCCGCCTCGATGTTAGCGATCAGGTCGAGAACCGGCTTGGGGTCAAACGGCTGCTGTTTTTCCAGCATCTGCGGTTCCTTTCTCTTGGTTCAGATTCGATTATATAGGTGAACGTTTGCCGATAGCAACGATGCCTCGTTCGGTTTCGAAGTCGATACTTTTGAGCAGACGAGTGGAGCGCACACGATTGACCGGCGACGCGCGAAGCCATAGTTTAGAACTATTCTAAACTAGGGTGAATTTCTCATGCTTTCCCGCGTTTTCGGCTTCGGCCGCCGTCCCTTCGAATCGCTCTCGGAACAGGAGATCCTGGCGCTCGCCATCTCCTCCGAGGAGGATGACGGGCGCATCTATCGCGCCTATGCCGACGGGCTGGCGGAGAGCTTTCCGCAATCGGCCAAGGTGTTCGAGGAGATGGCGGAGGAGGAGGACGGCCATCGCGATTCGCTGATCGAGCTTTACCGCAAGCGCTTCGGCGAGCGCATACCGCTGATCCGGCGCGAACATGTGAAGGGCTATTACGAGCGCAAGCCGGACTGGCTGGTGAGGCCGCTCGGCATCGATCATGTGCGCAGCCAAGCCGAGGCCATGGAGAGGCAGGCCTACCTGTTCTATATCGAGGCGGCCAAACGCACAGGCGATGCGTCGACGCGAAAGCTGCTCGACGACCTGGCGATCGCAGAACAGGGCCACGAGACACTGGCGCAGCGGCTGGAGCAAAAGCATGTGCCGGGCGCGGTCAAGGACGAAGAAACGGCAGCCGAGCAGCGCCAGTTCATCCTGACCTATGTCCAACCGGGGCTGGCCGGGCTGATGGATGGCTCGGTGTCGACGCTGGCGCCGATCTTTGCCGCCGCCTTTGCCACGCATGATACGTTCCAGACCTTTCTGGTCGGGCTTGCCGCCTCGATCGGCGCTGGCATCTCGATGGGTTTCACCGAGGTGGCTTCCGACGACGGCAAATTATCGGGCCGCGGCTCGCCGGCAAAACGCGGGCTGACCGTCGGCGTCATGACGACGCTGGGCGGGCTCGGCCATGCGCTGCCCTATCTAATCCCGCTTTTTTGGACGGCGACCATTGTCGCCGCCGTGGTGGTTTTCTTCGAGCTGTGGGCGATCGCCTTCGTGCAGAACCGCTACATGCAGACGCCATTCTGGCGCGCCGCCTTCCAGGTGGTGCTGGGTGGCGCGCTGGTGTTTGCGGCAGGGGTGCTGATAGGCAATGCGTAACTGCCCTATCCATTCACCATTCTGCTGTCCGCCGGCGTCTCGGCGCGTTCGGTGAGGCCATAGTCGCGCACGACTTGGGCGATGCGCAAACGGTAGCCGGCAAAGATACCGCCGCGGCCGGCCTTTTGCGCCTGCCGGTGTTCCTGCGTGTTGCGCCAGGTCTTCACCGCGTCCTCGTCGCGCCAGAAGGACAGCGACAGGATGCGGTTCGGATCGGCAAGGCTCTGGAAGCGCTCGATCGACAGGAAACCGTCGATGCCGTCGAGCAGTGGGCGCAGGTCGGCGGCGATGCCGAGATAGGCATCGCGCTTGCCCGCCGCCGGCTCGACCTCGAAGATGACGGCGATCATGGCTTCACCAAAGGAGCATGCGGCCCGGAGGCCAGCTTGAGGAAGATGCGGTCCTCCTTCAGAATGAATTTTTCCCGTCGGGCGAACTCGTAGTTCGCCTTGCCGGCGGGATCGGCGGCGAGCCGGGCGCGGTAGGCTTCGTAGGCCGCAAGACTGTCGATGTTGTAGGCGGCATAAGCCGTGGTGGCCGAGCCTTCGTGCGGCGCGAAATAGCCGACCAGATCGGCGCCGCAGCGCGGGATCGCCTGCCCCCAATTGCGTGCATATTCCTCGAATGCCGCCTTGCCGAACGGATCGATCTCGTAGCGGATGAAGCAGGTGATGGTCATTTTCGCCTCCTTGGCGGTGGATGTTTTCTTGCGGTCACAGTTCGAGCCGGATCGAAACGTTCCGAAGATCGATATGCTAGGCAAATCCCTCGCTGATCATGCCTGCCAGAACGATTTCGCGCATTCGCGGCGGACGTCTTCAGGTGTCAGGCCAAGGTCACGCAGCAGATGATCGTCAATCTCGGCGAGGTCGAGACGCTGCAAATGACGGTCGTACCACTGCTTCAGGAGCCGCAGCCGCAAGCGGCGCAAGACAATGAACGGGAACGGCCGGCGAGCAGGCGCGGCGCTGAGAATGGTCCTTGCAGGCATCGTTGTCTCCTTGATTTGCATCGAGACTAATGCTTTATCTGACGAGGATGCTTCGATGAGGAACGAACTATGCGCGAAGGACCTGACATAGCCCGCATTGCCAGCCTGGTGGGCGATCCGGCGCGGGCAAACATGCTGTCCGTATTGATGGGCGGCACGGCACTGACGGCGAGCGAACTGGCACTCGAAGCCGGGGTGTCGCTTCCGACAGCGAGCTCGCATCTGTCGAAGCTGATGGAAGGCGGGCTGCTGACACTGGCGAGCCAGGGGCGGCACCGCTATTACGGCCTCGCCGGCCCGCAGGTGGCGGGAATGATCGAAGCCATCACCGGCGTTGCCGCTGCGGTCGGACCGCAGAGGGTGCGACCCGGCCCTCGCGACGCGGCCATGCGCGTGGCGCGGGTCTGCTACGATCACCTCGCCGGCGAGCGGGCGGTGGCGATGCTGGACCGTCTTGTGGCTCGACAAGTGCTCCTGCGCGACGACAAGGTGATCCAGCTTGGGCCGTCGGCCGCCTCGCATTTCGCCGCGATCGGCATGGACATCCATACCAAAGCGCGGCGACCGGTGTGCCGCGCCTGCCTCGACTGGAGCGTGCGGCGTTCGCACCTCGCCGGCACGCTGGGCGCCGCCATTCTCGACAAGATCCTCGCCGAGAAATGGGCGCGGCGCGAGAAGGACAGCCGTGCCGTGATCTTTTCACCGGTAGGCAAGCAGGCCTTCGAGACGACGTTTCTCGCCTGACGGCTCGCTTCAATGCGCTAGAACGGTTCGTCGTTTCACGGAAACGCCGAACCGCTGTATCTTTTTGTTTTGAAGCATGTCGTTGTCGCAAACCGCTGCACATTTTTGCGCGACATGCATTAGCCGCGCTTGAGCGGCTTAGCCTGCTTGAAAAAATCCGCCCAGGGATCGGCTTGCCCGAGCCGCTTCAGCGTCGTCTTGTCGCCGATCGGAAAGGCGTTCGGCGGCAATCCGGCCTCGATTTCCGCCCAGGTCACTGGCATCGATATCGTGGCGCCTTTTTTGGCGCGCGACGAATAAGGCGCAACCGTGGTGGCGCCGCGGCCGTTGCGCAGATAATCGACGAAAATCTTGCCGGTGCGCGCCCTCTTCGACAGCGTCGCCGTGTAGCGGTCGGGCGCGGCCTGTTCGAGCGCTCGGGCGAACTCATGGGCGAAGCCTTTGACCTCGTCCCAATCCGCCGACGGCTTCAGCGGCACGACGACATGATAGCCCTTGCCACCTGACGTCTTGACGAAATTCGGCAGGGACAGTTCGTCGAGCCGGCCGCGGATATCGAGCGCCGCCGCGCGCACCGCCTTCACGTCGACGCCCTCGTCCGGATCAAGATCGAAGATGATCTGGTCGGGTTTTTCCAGATCGTTGGTGGTCGAGCCCCAGATGTGGATCTCGACGACGCCCAGTTGCACCAGCGCCGCGACGCCGTCGAAATCGCGGACGAACAGGATTTCCTCGCCGTCCGTCGGATCCTTCATCACGGCTATTTTTTCACTCATGCCCGCTGAGGCATGCTTCTGGAAAAACCGTGGGCCGCCAACGCCGTCCGGCGCCCGCACGAGGCTGAGCGGCCGGTTGATGATGAATTGCTTCATGCGCGGCCAGACCAGTGCGTAATGGTCGACTAGATCCTGCTTTGACACCTCCTCCTGCGGCCACAGAAGCTTGTCCGGGCGAGACAGCGTAACCGACGTTTTCGCCGTCCCGGCGGGTTTGGCGGGCTTTGCCTTGGGCTGCTCTGCCGGAGCTGAGCGTGCTTTCGGTTTCTCCTGCACGACTTCCTCCGCCGGCTTGTCCTCGCGCAATCCCTGGAACGACGCGTGGCGTATTATACGGTCCGACGTCCAACTGCGAAACTCCACTTCGCCGACAAGTTCGGGCTTGACCCAGACCAGCCCCTTGCCCCTTGGCACCGCCCTGTCGAAGGGCGAGGACGTCGTCTTTAGCGCATCAAGCCTCTTCTTCAACTCGTTGGTGCTTTTGGCCGTGAAGCCGGTGCCGACGCGGCCGGCATAGCGCAGCTTGCCGCCCTCGTGATAGCCGACCAGCAGCGAGCGCAGGCCGCGCCCGGTCTTGTCCGACGGCATATAGCCGCCGATGACGAATTCCTGGCGCGCCGTGCATTTCGACTTCACCCACGAGGGAACACGACCGCTGCGGTAGGGCGCATCGGCACGCTTGGAGACGACGCCTTCGAGCCCCAGCCGGCAAGCATGCTCCAGCATGATCTTGCCGGGCTCGGCAAAGTGGTCGCTGAAGCGCACAGCCTGATCCTCGGCCTGTCCGGCGAGCAAAGTGCGCAGCCTTTCCTTGCGCTCGACCAGCGGCTCGGAACGGATATCCTCACCGTTGAGACGCAACAGGTCGAAAACGTAGTAGATGAAACGATCCGTGCGGCCCGCCGACAGATCTTGCTGCAGCAGCGAGAATGACGACACGCCATTATCCGCCAGCACGACGATTTCGCCGTCGATGATGGCGTCGGTGCATTTCAGGCCGCCAAGTGCGGCGACAATCGCGCCACCGAATTTGTCGGTCCAGTCGAGGCCGGTGCGCGTCAAAAGCCGCACCTCGGTACCGGCAAGCTGCGCCTGCATGCGATAGCCGTCGAACTTCACCTCATGCAGCCAGTCCTTGCCGGGCGGCGCGTCCCGCTCCAGCGTTGCGAGCGCCGGTTCGATGAATTCGAGCCGCCTTGCCGCGACTGCCTTCTTGCCGGTAGCCGGCCTGTCGGACTGCCAGACGCTTGGCTTCTTGCCGTCGGCGGTCTTGCCTTGGCCGACCTCCTCGATGGTCAGGCCGGATTTCACCGATTGCGGCGCCTCCTGCAAAATGTCCTCGCCCGGACGCGCGGCGGCATCGTCGGATTTGATCAGCAACCAGTTGTCACGCTTTTCGCCCGGACGCGGCTTCAGCCGCACCAGATGCCATGCGCCATGCAATTTGTGGCCATGCAGTTCGAAACTGATATGGCCTTTCTTCATCGCCTTTGCCGGGTCGCCATCGGGGACCCAAGTTCCCTCATCCCAGACAATGACCGAGCCGCCGCCATATTGGTCCTTCGGGATGGTGCCTTCAAACGGCGCATAGTCGATCGGGTGGTTCTCGACATGCACGGCGAGCCGCTTTTCGTGCGGGTCGAGGCTCGGGCCTCGCGTCACCGCCCAGCTCCACAGCACGCCGCCGTGCTCGAGACGAAGGTCGTAGTGAAGCCTGGTGGCGGCATGCTTGTGGATGACGAAGATGCCACCCGGCACGGCTTTCTTGCCGCGCGAAACCTTGCCGGCTGGTTCGGCCGTCTTCTTGAAATTGCGCTTGGCGTGATACTGCTCGAGGCCGGCCATGGGCGGATCCTAAGCAGATTTGCGCCGGGCGGCTTTGGACTTGGCGCCTTTTGCCGGGCGTCCGGTCTTTGCCGGCGCACCGGCTTCCGACGAAAGGCTCTTCTTCAGCGCATCGAAGAGGTTGACGACGTTGGAGGGCCGTGGTTCCGCCTTGGTCTTCGGTGCCTTCTTGCCGGCCTTCTTGGCGCGGACCAGCTCCATCAGGGCGCTTTCGTATTTGTCCTCGAATTCGGAAGGATCGAACTTCGCCTGTTTCTCATCGACGATGTGTTCGGCCAGCCTGATCATCTCGGCGTCGGTCTTCACCGGCTTGATGTCGCCGAACACCATCTCGGGCCTGCGAACCGTATCGCCATAGCGCAGGGTCGTCAGCAGCAGACCCTTGCCCAACGGCTCGATGACCACCGGACGTTCGCGGCGATAGAGCACAATGCGGGCTAGCCCCGCCGTCTTCTTGGCGGCCATGGCGTCGCGGATGACGGCGAAGGCCTCTTCCGAGACCTCGTCCGCAGGCGTCACATAATAGGGCGCATCGAGATAGATCTGCTGGATCGAGGATTTTTCGATGAAACCATCGAGGCTCATCGTATGCGAGGATTCGATCTGCACGGCTTCGATCTCCTCCTCCTCGATTTGGACGAAGTCGCCGTCGCCGATCTCGTAGCCCTTGATCTCGTCGCCTTCATCGAGCGGCTTGCCGCTTGCCGAATCGACATAGACGCGCTTGACGGTATTGCCGGTCTTGCGGTTGAGCACGCGGAACGAGACTTTCTCGGCCTGGGTGACGACATTGGTCAGTTCGACGGCGCAAGTGACCAGCGAAAGCTTGAGATACCCTCTCCAGGCGGGTCGCGGCGCCATGACAAACTCCCTGCGCGACAATGTTCAACCGATAACGGCGTTCAACCGAGAACGGCCAAAGTCCGTTCCGGTTCCGGCGGCGCAAAAGGCAAGTCCGAGCTTTCAACCCAGCCTTGCCTTGTTCTCGCTCGCTGCCCTACTCGGCGGCTTGCAGGTTGACCTTGCTTTCCGCTATTTCGGTAAGCTTGCGGTCGGTTGCCTGCTCCTCCTTGAGGTTGTTGGCCAACACATTGGCGCAGTCGCTGCGGCCCAGTTGCTTGGCCCAAGCAATCAGGGTGCCGTAACGGGTCATCTCATAATGCTCGACCGCCTGGGCGGAGGCGATCAGCGCAGCGTCGAGGACCTCCTTGTCGGCGATGTCGCCGCTGACGTCGTCGGCTTCTTCGAGAATGCCGTCGATGGCCGGGCAGTCGACCTGCTTGGCCTTCACGCCGTGCAGTTCGAACACCTGCTCGACACGCTGGATATGACCCTTGGTCTGAGCGAGATGTTTCTCAAAGCCGGCTTTCAGCTGCGCATCACTCGCCTTGTCGATCATCTTCGGCAGCGATTTCTCGATCTGTTTTTCAGCGTAATAGATGTCGCGCAGCGTGTGCACGAAGAGGTCGTCGAGGGTTTTGATATCCTTCGAAAAGAAACCCATGGCCTTTGCCTTTCCATTGCTCTTGCAGTTTCGGATTTTTTTGGCTGCGGCCCACCCGAGCACCACAGCCTGCGGCGCCGGTTCGTCCCGGCACTGGGAATCAACGTGCGGCTGACGGGCCGGTTCCTGGTTTTCCGGCCGCGTGCACGGAAATTTCGCGGTCCGGCAAAACCTGAAACAAAACCGCGCCTCTGCGACATTCAGGCGAAACATATGTGATGCAAAAGTCACACTGGACGAAATGCCGCCGGACTGCATGGAAACACCGCGAATCAGCCGCATTCCAGCCATGAACAAAGGCATTTTCGACCAGAGATTAACATCGCGTTCACCGACTATTCACGCCTGGACGCTATGATCCCCGCAATTCGGAAGGGACATCCGAAACGGGACAGGGACCGAGTAAAATGAGCTTCTGGAATCAAATCGCCGGCTATGCCGCCGCCATCCGCGAATTCGTCGCGCCGACCTATCGGCCTGAGCGCTATTATATGCGCGGCCCAGGCCCCGCCTGCGCGCGCCGTGGCAACACGCTTGGGATCAGCGTGCGCTGATGATGAGCATGGAGAGCCGTCACGACAGCCGAATCTGCCGGCCCGACGCCGACAATCGGTCAACGACCTATCGCGCCGAGCGGCCTGCGCTGACCGACAGACGGCGTGCGACAACGCCAAGCCTCTAGCATTCCGGGCTTTGATCCAGCCGCCGGCAGGCCTAGTGTCGCCTGACACCAGCTGCCGGGCGTCACGTGATCGTCAAGCCGAACCATTCTCCTGAGCCGCCAGAATTCGAATCAAGTCGCCCGTTGATCGTGTTCGACGGTATTTGCGTGTTGTGCTCGGGCTTTGTGCGCATGGTGGTGAAGCTCGACCGCAAGGGCCGTTTCCATTTCGTAACGGCGCAGTCGCCCTTCGGCGAGATGCTGTTCAAGAAATACGGGCTGCGGACGGATCGCTACGAGACCAATCTCGTCATCGTCGATGGCGCGGCTTTCACCCGCCTGGACAGTTTCGTTGCCGTCATGGCCGAACTCGGCTGGCCGTGGCGGGCGGCGCGGATCCTGCTGCTGTTGCCGCGCCCGCTTCGCGACTGGCTCTACGACCGTATCGCAAAGAACCGCTACGCCCTGTTCGGCAAGAAGGACAATTGCGAAATCCCTTCCGCCGAGGTGAGGGCAAGATTGATCGGTTAGGTTCGTTGCCGTGGCCGGGAGCGGGCGGGGCATTTTGGGGGAACTGCGGATGAAGGTTCTTGTCGTCGGCGGCTACGGCACCTTTGGCGGTCGCACCGTCGAGCTTTTGGAGGGCGAGCCGCATCTGATCCTCTTTGTCGCCGGGCGCTCGCTCGCCAAGGCTGACGCGTATTGCAAGAAGCGCGCCCCGACAGCAGCCCAGCTGGTGCCGGCACTGTTCGACCGTGACGGCGATCTCGCCGCGCAACTCGCTGCATTTGAGCCTGATATTGTAGTCGACGCGAGCGGTCCGTTCCAGGCCTATGGCGAGGGACGCTATCGCCTGATCGAGGCCTGCATCGCCCGGCGCATCAACTATCTCGATCTAGCCGACGGCTCGGATTTCGTCGCCGGTGTCTCTGCGTTCGACGAGGCGGCGCGAAACGCCGGCGTCTTCGTGCTGTCCGGCGTCTCGAGCTTTCCGGTGCTGACGGCGGCGGTGGTGCGTCGCCTGTCTTCGGACCTGACGCGGGTCGACGGCATTCGCGGCGGCATCGCGCCTTCGCCCTTTGCCGGCGTCGGCGGGAACGTCATCCGGGCTATCGGCCGGTGCGGCTTGTTCGCAATGGCCGTCCCGAACAAGGCCGTCCGTTTACCGGGCAGCTGCGCTACACTATCGCGCCGCCGGGCCGGCTGCCGCTTCGAAACACGCTGTTTTCTCTGGTCGACGTTCCGGACCTGCGCGCCTTGGCCGCGCTTTGGCCGGAGGCGAGGACCATCTGGATGCGCGCCGGGCCGGTTCCCGAAATGCTGCACCGCGCCCTGATCGGCCTCGCCTGGCTGGTGCGCACCGGATTGATCGGTTCGCTTTCGCCGCTGGCGCTGCTGATGCATCAGGCAACGAACCGGCTGCGCTGGGGCGAGCATCGCGGCGGCATGTTCGTCGAGGTGGAGGGATCGGGCCGGGCGGGCGCCATCGTCAAGCGCTCGTGGCATCTCTTGGCCGAGGGCAATGACGGGCCGCTGATCCCGTCGATGGCGGTCGAAGCACTGGCCCGCAAAGCGCTGGCCGGACATCAGCCCGCGCCGGGCGCACGGGCGGGGGTGCGCGATTTGGAGCTCCGGGATTATGATGCCCTGTTCGCCGGGCGGACAATCTACACCGGCTTCAGGAACGGGGCGGCGGACGAGGACAAGCCGCTTTATGCCGAGCTGCTCGGTGCCGCCTGGCAAGGCCTTCCCGAGGCAATTAGGTCAATGCATGACCGTACGATCACGGCCGCAGGCCGCGCGCGCGTCGAACGCGGGCGCAATGTTCTTGGCCGGCTAATGGCCTGGACGGTCGGCTTCCCCGGGGCAAGCGAGGACATCCCGGTTCATGTCCGCTTCGACACCGACAAGGACGGCGAGACCTGGACCCGGACATTCGGCAAGCACAGTTTTTCGAGCCTACAGTCCGCAGGCCGGGGTCGATCGCAGCGCTTGCTGTGCGAACGCTTCGGCCCGCTGACCTTCGCGATGGCGCTGGTTGCCGATGACGGCCGGCTGGCGCTGGTCTTGCGCCGCTGGAGTTTTTTTGGCCTGCCGCTTCCGATGTGGCTCGGTCCACGCTCGACTTCCTACGAATCGGTGAAGGATGGCCGCTTCCGCTTCCATGTCGAGATCTCGCATCCGCTTGCCGGCATGATCGCCCGCTACCGCGGCTGGCTGGAGCCCTCCGGCCCGCACGGCTCCAGCGAGATCGTGCCGCCTGCCAGCTTGGCCAGTTCGCGACAGTCCTGCGCCGTGCACAGCGTCCAGCCCTGACCCGTGGCGCCCGAGGCGGCGAGCGCGAGGCGCCGCTGTGGCCCGACCTTGGGCGCATAGACCCACCAGCCGTTTCTCAGCACCGAGCCTTGCGGCGGCTCCATCCCGGCGCCCGATCCCTTGATGCGGGCCTCGACCAGCTGCAGGCCGGACGGCAGCACCTTCCAGTCTTCCTGCCACTGGGTCTTCTCCACCGAATGCACCCAGGAGAGCGTGAAGGCAGCGACCGCGAGCGTCACCGTCTTGCCGGCCGCGACGATGCAGAGGCTCATGCTGAATTAGCCAGCGAAGCCTGCCGCGCGCGCCAGCAGTGCCAGCCGATCCAGGCTAGGGACAGCGCCCAGCCCGCCTCGTCGGTGAGCGGCAGCGCCGCAACCAGCAGCACGCCGGCGGCGAAGGCGACGAGGCGTTCCCACCAGGCCATGCGCCGGTCGAGAAATCCGACCGCCGCGGCGCCCCACAGGACGATACCCATGCAGGCTTTGATGACGATATAGGCGACCTCGACGGGATAGCCGAACTGGGCGGCGATCGGGCCGGGGTCCTGCAGCATCAGCGCCGGGGTATAGACCGCCATGAACGGCACAACGAAGCCAGCAATGGCAAGCTTGGTGGCCTGGATGCCGATCTTGAGGCCGCTTTCCTTGGCCATGGGTGCGGCGGCGAAGGCGGCCAGCGCCACAGGCGGGGTGAGATCGGCCATGATGCCGAAATAGAAGACGAACATATGGCTGACCACCAACGGCACGCCGAGCGACAGCAGCGCTGGCCCGGCCAGCGACGAAGTGATGATGTAGTTGGGAATGGTCGGTATGCCCATGCCGAGCACCAGGCAGGTGAGCATGGTCAAAAGCAGCGACAGGAACAGATTGTTCTCGCCGATCGAGATGATCCAGCCGATGAAGGTCGAGGCGATGCCGGTAAGCGTCAACGTGCCGATGACGATGCCGACAATGGCGCAGGCAATGCCGACCGGCAGCGCGTTCTTTGCTCCTTCGGCAAGGGAATCCACGCATATGCGCAGCGTCTCGCGCCCGCCCTTGAAGGTGAGGCAGGCGGCGACCAGCACGGCGATGACTAGGCTGAGGATGTTGACGCCGAATTTCATGAAGGAAGCCGCGGCAAGCCCGAGCGCCAGCCAGAAGACGATGCGGAAGGCGAGCGGCCCGATCGATGCTGCCAGCGGCGTGCCGAGGATAAGCACAATGGTCAACGCCAGGCCCATGGTGCCGGCGAACACCGGTGTGTAGCCGGCAAACAGCAGGTAGATCAGTGCTGCGAGAGGCAGTACCAGCGGCCAATGTTGTCTCACCGCATCCCACGGATTGGGCAGGTCAGCCTTGGCCATGCCGTGCAGGCCGGCCTTGCCGGCTTCCAGGTGCACCTGCCAGAAACAGGCGCCGAAATAGAGCAGCGCCGGAATGATCGCCGCCTTGACCACCGCGGCATAGGGGATGTTCAGGGTCTCGGCCATGATAAAGGCAACCGCTCCCATCACCGGCGGCATGATCTGGCCGCCCATCGACGAGGTCGCCTCGACGGCGCCGGCGAAGGCCGAGCGGAAACCGAAGCGCTTCATCAGCGGGATGGTGAACTGGCCGCTGGCCACCACATTGGCGACGCCGGAGCCGGAAATGGTGCCCATCAGCGCCGAGGACAGCACGCAGACTTGCGCCGGGCCGCCGCGCCATGAGCCGACCAGGCCAAGCGCAAAATCGTTGAACAGCGCGATCATGCCGGCGCGCTCAAGAAAGGCGGCGAAAACGACGAAGATGAAGATGTAGGCGGCCGAGACATAGATCGGCGTGCCGTAGATGCCTTCGGTGCCATAGGCGAAGGTGTCGACGAGCTGGGCGAAATCATAACCGCGATGGATGAACGGCGGCGGCAGATGATTGCCGGCAAATGCGTAGGCGAGAAAGATAAAGGCAATGACGGCAAGCGGCAGCCCCATTAACCGCCGCGCCGCCTCGAAGACCAGCACGACCAGCACCGCGCCGACGATCAGGTCAGGCGTGGTGAGAAAGCCGGAGCGGCGGATGAGGTCGGCATAGAACACCCAATTGTACAGACCGGTGGCGAAACCAAGCAGGCCGAGCGTCCAGAACACTGCTTTCGCCGGGACGCTTTTGGCGCGCAGATTGGCGATTAGGGCAAAGCCGAGCAGCAGCAGGAAGCCGACATGCATGGCGCGTATGACCTGGCTCGGCAGGCTGCCATAGGCGGCGATGTAGATTTGGAAGATGGAGAAGGCGATGGCGATAAAAAAAGCCGCCTTGCCGGCGATGCCTTCGCCGAAGCCAGGCGGCAATCCTTCGACAGGAGCTTCCGCTGTGGGGGAAAGAACGGTCGGGATTACGGTCATTAGCGGGGTTCCTGGCGGGGCGGTCCCCTCCTCGAGGGGAGGGTGCCGAGCGAAGCGAGGCGGGTGGGGTCGGTGCGGCAGTGCGCGGCCTCAACCGACCCTACCCGTCCATTCGCCTTCGGCAGCTGTTCACCTTCTCCTCAAGGGGGAGGGATGGCTCCTTACTTCACCAATCCCTTTTCCTTGTAATACCTCTCGGCGCCTGGATGCAGCGGCACCGGCATGCCGTCGAGCGCCTTGGCCGGGTCGATCGCCTTGGCGGCGGCGTGGGCAGCGGTGAGCTGGTCGAGATGCTCGAACAGCAGTTTCGTCATCTGGTAGGCGGTCTCGTCGGAGACATCGGCGCTGGTGATCAGGAAATTGCCGACGGCGGCGGTCGCAACACCCTCGGTCTGGCCCTCGTAGGTGCCCTTGGGGATGACCACGGAAAGATAGGGCGAGCCGATCTTGGCGACGTCCTCCGCCGGCACGGCAACGATGTTTACCGGCACTGAGGTGGCGAGGTCACGGATCGACGCGACCCCAAGGCCAGCCGACTGCAGCGTGGCGTCGAGCTGGCGGTTCTTGATCAGCTCCACCGATTCGGCGAAGGGCAGATATTCGATCCGCCCGAGGTCTTCGTATTTCAGCCCGGCAGCGGCAAATATCGTGCGGGCGTTGAGCTCGGTGCCTGAGGCCGGCGCGCCGACCGAAAGGCTCTTGCCCTTGAGATCGGCGAGCGTCTTGATGCCGGATTCCTTGCTGGCGACGATCTGGATGTAATTGGGATAGATGGCGGCAATGCCGCGCAGCTTGTCGAGCTTGCCTGGGAAGCCTGCTTCGGTGTTGCCTTCGGCGGCCAGCTTGACGGAATCGCCGAGCGCAAAGGCGATCTCGCCCTTGCCCTGCTGCAGCAGGTTGAGGTTTTCGACCGACGCTTTCGTCGCCTGCACCTGGGTGCGCGCGCCTTCGATGCCCTTGCCGTAGATTTCCGACAGCGCGACGCCGAGCGGATAGTAGACGCCGGACGTGCCGCCAGTCAGCACGTTGATGAATTCCTGCGCCTTGACCGATACCGCGCCAAGGCCAAGCGACAGCGCCAGCACACCGGCCGCAATAAATTTCGTCCTGAAATTGAGCATGCGATTTCCTCCCTGAAAATTCGCCGCCGTGCCCTCCTCGGCGGCACGAAGCGAGTTTAGACAGCGGGCGGGAAATGCCAACCCGCAATAGCAGCGATTAGACGAACGGTTAAGCAGTGCCGCAACACGTTGGCGCTTGCGCGAGGTCGCATCGCGGCAGAAAGATTTTTCCAGCGCTTGTCGAAATCCGGCAGGGCCGCGCGACATAAGTCCGGCTCGCAACGATGCGGCCTTCGAGAAACGGGAGAAGACCATGCGATACATGCTTTTGATCTATGGAAACGAAGCGGGGATGGCAGCCGCGCCAGCAGATGCGGTGACACAGATGTCGAGCGCGTACGTCGCCTACACCGAAGCGTTGAAGAAATCCGGAGCCTGGCTCGCCGGCGACCGGCTGAAGCCGACGCAATCCGCTACCTCGGTGCGGATGGCCAATGGCAAGTCCAACGTGCTCGACGGCCCCTATGCCGACACCAAGGAGCAGCTTGCCGGCTTCTATATGATCGAAGCGGAGGACGTCGACGCCGCTATTGCCTGGGCGGCGCGCTGCCCGGGCGCCAGCACCGGCACGGTAGAGGTGCGGCCGATCTGGGAACTCACCATGTGATGCCGGAATTGCCCGATACTGCGCGGGCGGCGGCGGAAGCGGCCGCCCGGCAAAGCTACGGCAAGCTGGTCGCTTATCTCGCCGCGCGCACGCGCGACGTGGCCGCTGCCGAGGACGCATTGGCCGATGCCTTTGCAGCGGCGCTCGAGCGTTGGCCACAGGCGGGCGTGCCCGATAAGCCGGAAGCCTGGCTGCTGGCGGTGGCACGCAAGCGCCGCGTCGACGCGGTCAGACGGCGGCTGACACGCGAGGCGGGCCGCGACCACCTCAGACTGATCGCCGAGGAGATGGAGGCGCGCATGGCCGAGGAAGACCTGCCGGACGAGCGGCTCAGGCTGATGTTTGCCTGCGCCCATCCCGCGATTGAGGCCGGCGTGCGAGCACCGCTGATCCTGCAGACGGTCCTGGGCTTCGACGCAGCGACCATCGCCTCGGCTTTTCTTGTCTCGCCAGCCACGATGAGCCAGCGCCTGGTGCGCGCCAAGACGCGAATTCGCGAGACAGGCATTCCGTTCCGCGTGCCGGAGCGGGCCGAGCTCGGCGAGCGGCTGAGCACCGTTCTGGAAGCGATCTACGCGGCGTTTGCCGAAGGTTGGTCCGACCCGGCCGGCACCGAAACGCGGCGCCGCAATCTCGCGACCGAAGGCATCTGGCTCGGCCGTCTGATCGCCTCGCTGATGCCGGATGAGCCGGAAGCACTCGGCCTGCTGGCGCTGATGCTGTTCGCCGAGGCGCGGCGTGCAGCCCGGCGCAATGCGGCGGGTGACTATGTGCCGCTGGCCGAGCAGGATCTTGCATTGTGGGACGACACCCTGATCGATGAAGCGGAGACGCTGCTCGGGCGCGCGGCCGCCGAGGGTGTTGTCGGCCGCTACCAGCTCGAGGCCGCCGTGCAATCCGCCCATACGACACGGCGGCTGACCGGTTGTACCGACTGGGTCGCGATCAAGGAGCTCTACGACGCGCTGTCGGTGATTGCCGGCTCGCCGGTGGTGTCGATCAACCGTGCGGTGGCGATTGCCGAGGCCGAAGGTGCTTCAGCAGGATTGGGCGCGCTTGATCAACTCAGCGGCGACAAGCGGCTGTATGACTATCAACCTTACTGGGCCGCCCGCGCGGGCCTGCTGGCCAGACTCGGCAAAGTTCCGCAAGCGAGCGAGGCCTATGACCGGGCTATCGGCCTCGAACGCGATCCGGCCGTGCGCCGGTTCCTGCAGGAACGACGGGCATGGCTCGGCCACGCGGAAAGACACTGAGACAAGGCGGAGTGCTTAGGCCGGCCACATGTCGTGGGAAGCATTCAGCCTCTTTATCACTCGATGTTCCCGCAAATTGGCCCACAGGCGTTCGATATTCGGCCAAGCGGTTGGAACCTTCGCGACCTCCGGATGCCAGGCCACCAACATGACGAGATAGATGTCGGCCAGCGAGAGCCGGTCGCCGGCCAGCCAGTGATGGCCTGCGAGGGCGGCATCGAGAATGGCGAAGCTGCGATCCATTTCCGAGACCGCCGCCTGTTTGACAGCGTCCACGCCGCGGGGATCGGTCGTGTAGCGATGAGCGTAGAAGAACCGCAGGTCAGCCGAATAGATGGAGGACATGAAAAACATCCAGCGCAGGAAGTCGGCACGGTCAGCCGAACTTGCAGCGGGCGCCAGTCCTGCTTCCGGGTGGCGCTCGGCCAGCAGGATGCAGATCGCCGCCGATTCGGTCATCGAGCGTCCGTCCGGCAAGATCAGGACCGGCACCTGGTTCAAGGGGCTGATATCTAAAAAGGCCTGGTCGGGTCGGCCCTTCGGAACGTCGATCTGGTCGAAAGGCACGCCCGCCAAAGCGAGCGCCGCCTCGATGACAAAGCCGCCGGTATTGGCACGCGTATAGAGCTTGTACATGAAGTCCTCCACCTGCCGGGCAGCGACGATTTGATACGGAAGGGACCCGCCGCTCCAGCGAACGATGTCGCTACAGGTATTTTCAGCGGCCCGCCGGAGGGCAGCGCGAAGGGATCGCTACTCGTGTCCAGACCCTAAGTCCCCAACCCCTCGAACAGGATCGTCGAGAGATAGCGCTCGGCGAAGGAGGGGATGACGACGACGAGGTTCTTGCCCTTGTTCTCGGGCCGCGAGCCGACGACGATCGCTGCTTGCAGGGCGGCACCCGACGAGATGCCGACCGGCACACCTTCGAGCCGAGCGACGAGCCGTGCATTGGCAACCGAATCCTCGTTCGAGACCTTGACGATCTCGTCGTAGATCGTCGTATCGAGGATTTTTGGCGCGAAGCCGGCGCCAATGCCCTGGATCTTGTGCGGGCCTGGCTGACCGCCCGACAGCACCGGCGAGGCTTCCGGTTCGACCGCGACGACATGCACCGAGGGCTTGCGCTTCTTCAGCACCTGGCCGACGCCGGTGATGGTGCCGCCGGTTCCGATGCCGGCAACGAAGATATCGACTTCCCCATGGGTGTCGTTCCAGATTTCCTCGGCCGTGGTGCGGCGATGGATTTCCGGATTGGCCGGGTTTTCGAATTGCTGCGGAATGACAGCGTCGGGCAGCGTTGCCGCCAGCTCGTCCGCCTTGGCGATGGCGCCCTTCATGCCTTTCGGCCCTTCGGTCAGCACCAGTTCGGCACCGAGCAGAGCCAGCATCTTGCGGCGTTCGACGGACATGGTTTCCGGCATGGTCAGGATCAGCTTGTAGCCCTTGGCAGCGGCGGCAAAGGCGAGCGCGATGCCGGTATTGCCCGAGGTCGGCTCGATCAGGGTGGTCTTGCCGGGCGTAATCCTGCCCGAAGCCTCCAATGCCTCGATCATCGACACGCCGATGCGGTCCTTGACCGAGGCGATCGGGTTGAAGAATTCGAGCTTGGCCAGCAGATTGGCGACGACACCCTTCTCCCTGGCGAATTTATCAAGCCGCACCAGCGGCGTGTCGCCGATCGTCTCGGTGATCGAATTGTAGATGCGGCCGCGGCCGGGCACTTGTGCGGGGGTGGCGGGCTTGTTCATTGATTTCCTCCCAGAGGTCAAGCGGCAAGAGTCGGGCGGGGCCTAGGATAGAGCCATCCGCCGCGCAAGATAGGCTGTCGACCGAAAAATATCCGAGTGAAGTTCGTGCTGAGTACCCCCGCCCTTGCAAGGCGTGGCAATCCTTGGGCGGATTGGCGAAAGAGATCTATTGGCGGGCGGCAATTGCCGCCGCCGCACCGACCATGAAGCCCGCGGCGGTGCGGTTGAGTACCCTCAGCGCCCGCGGCGACTTCAGGAACCAGCGCGCCTTGGCCGCCAGCGCCAGATAGGGCACCAGCACCACGAGCAGGACGACGATGGTGAGCGCGACGAGGATGCCGTAATCGGCCAGCGTGATCGTCTTCAGATCGACGATGGTCGGGGTGATGGCAAGATAGAAGATCATCGTCTTCGGATTGCCGAGCGTGACGGCGAGGCCGGCTACAAAGCTGGATGCCAAGCCGCCCTTGCCTTTCTTCGCCTCCACCGTCTCCGGCGTGATGCCGCTCGTCCAGAAACGCCAGCCAAGAAAGGCGAGGTAGGCGACACCCAGCCATTTGATCGCCAGGAAGACCATGCCGAAAGTTTGTGCGACGAAAGCCAGGCCGAGCACCACGGCAGTGAGATAGGTCAGGTCGCCGAGCATCAGCCCGAACGACATGGCCAGCGACGAGCGGAAGCCGGAACCCAGCGCACGCGCAACGAGCGCGGTGACGCCGGGGCCGGGGATGGCCGCGGCGATGCCGAGGGCGGCGCTATAGGCGAGAAACCCGGTGAGTGTCATGATTCGCGCTTGTCGCACAATGTTGAAGTTGGGTGAATTCCCTCGGCCCGGATTCGATTGCGCCAGCGCAGCAGGCGACACCGCCGTTCAGGAGCGGCCGTCTTCGTAGGTAACGCGCCAGATGGTGCCATTACCGTCCTCGGTGACGATCAGCGAGCCGTCCTTGGCCATCGCGACACCGACCGGGCGGCCCCAGACGGCGTCGTTCGAGATGACGAAGCCGGTCATGAAGTCCTCATATTCGCCGGTCGGCTTGCCATCCCTGAATTTGAGCCTTACCACCTTGTAGCCGGTCCTGGCGCCACGGTTCCACGAACCATGCATGGCGACGAAGGCGTCACCCTGATAATCCGCCGGGAAGTTCTTGCCGTCGTAGAAGGCTATATTCATCGGCGCCGAATGCGCCTGCATCAATACATCGGGGACAGTGGCCTTGCCGGCGAGGTCTGGCCGCTCGCCCTGATGGCGCGGATCCTCGTTATTGCCGATGTAGTACCAAGGCCAGCCATAGAATCCGCCGTCCTTGACCGCTGTTGCAAATTCGAACGGCACATTGTCGCCGAGCTCGTCGCGCTCATTGACGACGCACCACAATGCGCCGGTGGCGGGCTGCACGGTCATGCCCGTACAGTTGCGCAGGCCGGTGGCGACAGTTCGGGGATTTTTCCCATCCGGGTCAAAGGCGAGCACATCGGCACGGCCGTCCTCGGAGCCCCAGGCCGCCCCGAGCGGCTTTGATTTGGCCCAGGCGTCGAGGCCGCTATCCGGCTCCTTGCCTATATCCTCGGCGACGTTCGAGGCGGAGCCAACCGACAAATAAAGCGTTTTGCCGTCCTGCGAGAAGGCGATGTCGCGGGTCGTGTGACCACCCGACGGGATTTGGGCGACAATGGTTTCTGGTTTTCCGGATGTCTTCAAGTCGCCATCGCGATAGGGGAAGCGGACGATGCTGTCGCTGTTCGCGACATAGACCCATTGCGGTTTGTCTCCTGGCGGATAGAAGGCGATGCCGTAGGGATAATTGAGCCCCTTGGCGAAGATCGCTTTCTCGATGGGCTTGGCGCTGCCCTCGGCGAGACGATAGACGCGTATTTGGTCGGCATGGCTGTTGGCAACAAGCAGGTCGCCATTCGGAGCGACGCGCACGACACGTGGATTGACGATGCCGGATGCGATCATTTCAGCCGAAAAGCCCGACGGCAATTCTGGCTTGGCGCTTTCGGGCCGTTCCGCCACGCCGGCGCCGTTCGAAGCGGATTGGGCGGGGTCGGCTGCCGGCATGTCTCGCGGCCCAATCAGGCGTCGGACGCCAGGCCTGTCGGCTTGCCAATCGCCAAACGCGGCTTCGCCTTTGAGCACATTCTGGTCCGCCTGCTGGGCGGCTGCCGGTGTCGCAACAAGGAGGGCAGCGGCAACGGCCGCAAAGCCGCCAGATCGGATCATCAACGTCCTCCGGGATTCGCCTCGAACAGGGCAAACGGCATCAGGTATTGATCGTTCCAAGCGGCCGTCCAGCACACGAGGATTTGAAGCCGAACCCGTTCAGTTGCCAGAGGCGTAAAAGTCGTCGTCGAGGCGCTTTTCCAGCGCGACCAGATCGGCCGGCAGCGGCAAACCCATCGCCCGCATCTCTTGCAGCTTCTCGCGCAATTGCTCTTGCACCTCGTGCTGATCCTCTGGCTGGTTGATCATTTCTTCGAGCAGCAGACCGATCTGGGCCTTGAACGATTCCAGCGCCATTCTTTTCTCCTCCTTGCGGCAGGCCCGCGGCGGCTCCTAGCTCAGCATGCGCGAAATCAGCTGCGCGGTATAGTCGACCATCGGTACTATGCGCGCATAATTCAGCCGCGTCGGCCCGATGACGCCGAGCGCACCGACGACGCGCGCGTCCTTGTCGCGATAGGGTGCCACCACCAGCGAGGAGCCAGACAGCGAAAACAGCTTGTTTTCCGAACCGATGAATATGCGCACGCCTGGGCCTGCCTCGGCGAGGTCGAGAAGCTGGATCAGCCCATCCTGCGTCTCCAGATCCTCAAACAGATGCCGCAGCAATTCTATGTCGGCCTGGGCAGTGACGTTTTCCAGGAGATTGGCGCGGCCGCGCACGATAAGCCGCCCAGGCACGCCGCTTTCAGCGCCTGCCCAGACCGCCAGGCCCTTCTCGACCAGATCCTGCGACAGCGTGTCGAGGGCTGCCCTGGTCTCTTCCTTGATGCGGGCGATCTCGACCCGCGCCTCGGCCAGGGTGCGACCGCGGATATGGGCGTTGAGGAAGTTGGAGGCTTCGTGCAATTGCGAGATGGTGATGCCGGCGGGCAGATCGATGACGCGATTTTCGACGTCGCCGTTCTGCGAGACCAGCACGGCCAGCGCCTTGGTCGGCTCGAGCTGGATGAATTCGATGTGCTTAAGCGCCACCTCATTCTTGGCGGCGAGCACGAGGCCGGCGCCGCGCGACATGCCGGACAGCATCTGGCTGGCCTCGGTCAGCATATGCTCCAGCGTCGCGCCCGAGCCGGAGGCGCGCACCTGGGCCTCGATGGTGCGGCGCTCCTCGTCGGAGAGGTCACCAAGTTCCATGAAAGCATCGACGAAGAAGCGCAGGCCTGCCTGAGTCGGCAGCCGGCCAGCCGAAATGTGCGGCGCATAGATCAGGCCGAGATGCTCAAGGTCGCTCATCACGTTGCGGATGGTGGCCGGCGACAGCGACGACGGCAGGATGCGCGACAGGCTGCGCGAACCGACCGGCTCGCCATCCCTCAAATAGGAATCGACGATGCGCCGGAAGATGTCGCGCGAACGCATGTCGAGCGATTGAAGCGCGGGCGATTGCAGCGCGTGCGACGGGAGCACGTGCGACTGCAAACCGGGATCGACTGCCTTTGTCATTTCGAGCCAAAAACCTCCGCCCCGAAGATATAGACTTCCGCGGTGTCGGCGCAACCGGTCCATTTTCCTTTGCGCCTCACGCCCCGTGCGGCTACAAGCCGGCCAAGATTCCCCGGCCAAGATTCCGAAGAAAGAAAGAAGCCTGAATGCGCCCTTCCAAACGCCAATTCGACGAAATGCGCCCCATCTCCTTCGAGCGCGGCGTCTCCAAGCATGCGGAAGGCTCGTGCCTGGTGAAGTTCGGCGACACGCATGTGCTGTGTACGGCCAGCCTGGAGGAAAAGGTGCCGGGCTGGCTGCGCAACTCCGGCAAGGGCTGGGTGACGGCGGAATACGGCATGCTGCCGCGTTCGACCGGCGAGCGCATGCGCCGCGAGGCTTCGGCCGGCAAACAAGGCGGCCGCACGCTGGAAATCCAGCGGCTGATCGGCCGCTCCCTGCGCGCCGTGGTCGATCTGCAGGCGCTCGGCGAGCAGCAGATCACCGTCGACTGCGACGTGATCCAGGCCGACGGCGGCACGCGCACCGCTTCGATCACCGGCGGCTGGGTGGCGCTCTACGACTGCCTGCGCTGGATGGAAACCCGCCAGATGGCGAGCCTGGGCAAGGTGCTGAAGGATCACGTTGCGGCGATCTCCTGCGGCATCCATGATGGCCAGCCGGTCATCGACCTCGACTATATCGAGGATTCCTCGGCCGGCACCGACGCCAATTTCGTCATGACCGGCAAGGGCGGCATCGTCGAGATCCAAGGCACGGCCGAGGGCGAGCCGTTCTCGGAAGAGCAGTTCGCGGCGCTGATGGGGCTCGCCAAGAAAGGTATTCAGCGCCTGGTCAGCTTGCAGCAAATGGCGGTGGCTTAGCTGCGGTCAATATTGATGAGATTGGCGATCCTGTGACTCCTTCTGCAATCCTGGAATCAGCACTCTACGTGACGGACCTTGCTGCCGCGGAACGGTTCTATTCGGGCGTGCTCGGGCTCGATCTGCTCGGCAAGGTCGATGGCAGGCATCTCTTCTTCCGCTGCGGCGACAGCGTGCTGCTTATGTTCAATGCCGAGGCGACCAAAGTGCCGCCGCCGGCCGACGCCAAGCTCAAAGTACCGCCGCATGGCGCGGTCGGCCAGGGCCATCTTTGCTTCGCCGCAAGCGCGGATGAAATCCCACGCTGGAAAGCGCATCTTGAGGCGAAGAAAATCGCCATCGAAAGCGAGTTCGAATGGCCGCAGGGCGGCCGCTCGATCTATATTCGCGACCCGTCGGGCAATTCGATCGAATTCGCCGAGCCAAGAATCTGGGGCATCTGATGCATTCGCCAACTGTTCATTCGCTTGACGGGCATAAGATCGTCGTCGCCAGCCATAACATCGGTAAATTGCGGGAATTCGCCGATCTGATGGCGCCATTCGGCATAGAAGCGAAGTCCGCAAAGGAATACGGCTTGCCGGAGCCAGACGAGACCGGCACCACTTTCGAGCAGAACGCCCTCATAAAAGCCTTGGCCGCCGCCAAGGCCACTGGATTGCCGGCGCTGTCGGACGATTCCGGCCTGTGTGTCGATGCGCTCGACGGCGCACCCGGCGTCTACACCGCCAACTGGGCCGAGACGCCGGACGGCTCCCGCGACTTCGGCATGGCCATGCAGCGCACGGAAGTGGCCTTGCAAGAAGTTGGCGCGATCACGCCTGCCCAGCGCAAGGGCCGCTTTGTCGCGGTCATCTGCCTGGCCTTTCCCGATGGCCAGGCGGAATATTTTCGCGGTGAGGTCGAGGGCACGCTGGTATGGCCGCCACGCGGCGAGCTCGGCTTCGGCTACGATCCGGTGTTCTTGCCCAACGGGTTCGAAAAGACCTTCGGCGAGATGAGCGCGAAGGAAAAGCATGGCTGGAAGCCCGGCCAGCCAACCGCATTGTCGCACCGTGCCCGCGCCTTCCAGAAATTCGCGCAAGCCCGATTGGCCGCCGTATGACCATGCTGCTCGACCGCAGGCCTGGTTTCGGCGTCTACGTCCACTGGCCGTTCTGCGCGGCCAAATGCCCGTATTGCGACTTCAACAGCCATGTCCGCCACCAGCCGGTCGACCAAGAGCGTTTTGCCCGCGCTTTCGAGACCGAGCTGGCGACGATGCGCGGCCGCACCGGGCCGCGCGAGGTGACCAGTATCTTTCTTGGCGGCGGCACGCCATCGCTGATGAAACCGCAGACCGTGGCGGCGGTGCTGGATGCAGTGGCGAAGAACTGGACGGTGCCTGACGGCATCGAGGTGACACTGGAGGCCAATCCCTCCTCCGTCGAGGCCGAGCGCTTTCGCGGCTATCGCGCGGCCGGCGTCAACCGGGTATCGCTTGGCGTGCAGGCGCTGAACGACAAGGATCTGCGCTTCCTCGGCCGTTTGCACAATGTCGATGAGGCCCTGCATGCGATCGGCCTAGCGCGCGAGATTTTCCCACGGCTGTCGTTCGACCTGATCTACGCGCGGCCCGGTCAGACGCCGGAAGCGTGGCAGGCGGAGCTCGAGCAGGCGATCGGCCACGCCGCAGACCATCTGTCGCTCTATCAGCTGACCATCGAGGAAGGCACGCCGTTCCATGCACTGCATGCGGCAAGGAAATTCATCATTCCAGACAATGAGCTTGCCGCCGATCTCTACGCGTTAACGCAGGAGATCACCACCGCGCGCGGACTGCCGGCCTACGAGATTTCCAACCACGCCAGGCCCGGCGCCGAAAGCCGGCACAATCTCACCTACTGGCGTTATGGCGAATATGTCGGCGTCGGTCCCGGCGCGCATGGCCGGTTCGTCGAAAATGGCCGCCGCGTGGTGACGATCGCCGAGAAAATGCCGGAGACCTGGGCCAATCTGGTCGAGGCCAAGGGTCATGGCGTTACCGGCGGCGAGGTCCTGACGCGGTCGGAAGAGGCCGACGAGTTCCTGCTGATGGGGCTGAGGCTGGCGGAGGGCATCGACCTTTCCCGCTACGAGGCATTTTCAGGGCGTGGCCTGTCGACGGCACGGCTGTCGGTGCTGCAGGACGAAGGCCTGGTGGCGCCGATCGGCAATGCCCGCCTGCGCGCCACGCCGGCCGGCATGATCGTGCTCGATGCGGTCGTGGCGGATTTGGCCAGATAGCACGTTGAAGAACGTTCTCTTCATCTGCAGCCAGAATCGCTTGCGCAGCCCGACGGCGGAGCAGGTGTTTTCCAAGCGGCGGGACATCGAGGTCGCTTCGGCCGGCACTAATCACGATGCCGACATTCCGTTGACGCATGAACTCGTCGCCTGGGCCGACATCATCTTCGTGATGGAAAAAACGCACCGCGCCAAACTGCAGCAGAAATTCAAGACAAGCCTGAAAAAGGCTCGAGTAATCTGCCTCGATATTCCCGACGACTATGCATTCATGGACCCGGCTCTGGTGGGCCTGCTGGAGGCGCGTGTCTCGAAGTATCTGGGTTGAATGATACATCGCGGAGCATTCGCAACCGCGCTTCGAGAACTGTCTCGACCGATCGCTAAGGTTTGCGGGGTCAAGCCTCGTGCTTGTGGCGGTGTTTGGCGCGATCTTTTTCGCTGGTCTCTCCGGAACGGGCCGGCTTGATCTCGCTTTTGTCGCGTGAGGCATGGTGCTGGTCGTCTGTGGAATGTGACGCTGCGCCATCGCGGGCGCTTTTTGTTTCAAGGCGGGTGATGAAAATGTCGAAGCGATTGGGCATCGTCCGGTCAGTGCTCCATCGTGCGGTCGGTTTCGTTTGCGGGCTTGCTCTCTGCCGATCGCTGGCGTGCAAGCGGCTTCTTGGCTCTGCCATCTGCGGCTTCGGCAGGCAGGCTCTTGTCGCATGGCGCGGCGAAGCGTTTGCGGCCGGCATAGTAGGGTTCGAAAACGTCCTGTATCGTCAGGCTGTTCATCCTGCTCCTCCCGAGATCAGGTGTAAAATTCGCCGGCAACGGTTTCGTTCCCTACTATGGCGAAGGCATGGCGGCTGGTTCACGTCGGCATCCCTTTTGGAACCAGGGCCTTTGCAACCCAGGCTTTTGCAACCAAGCGTGAGCCGTGCCAAACAGGGTCGAACGGAGTTGTGCAGGTGACCGGCGAATCGGCCAAACGCAGTTATGTGGTCGGGCTGACCGAAATCGCCGCCCGGCCGCTCGAGCCGGCGCTCTACCTGGTGGCGACGCCTATCGGCAATCTCGCCGACATCACGTTGCGCGCGCTGGAAACGCTCGCCGCCGCCGATATCGTCGCTTGCGAGGACACACGTGTCAGCCGCGTGCTGCTCGACCGCTACGGCATCCGCCGCCGCACCACCGCCTACCACGAGCACAATGCCGGCGAGGCCGGACCGAAGCTGATCGCGGCGCTGCTGGCCGGCCAAAGCGTAGCGCTGATCTCGGATGCCGGGACGCCGCTCATCTCCGACCCCGGCTACCGGCTGGTCGGTGAGGCGCTGGAACGCGGCATTCGTGTCGTGCCGATCCCCGGCCCATCAGCGGCACTTGCCGCTTTGACGGCATCCGGCCTGCCCTCGGACGCGTTTCTGTTTGCCGGCTTCCTGCCGGTGAAGACCGGGCAGCGGCTGACGCGGCTGGAAGCGCTGAAGGCGGTGCCGGCAACGTTGATCTTCTTCGAATCGCCGCGCCGGCTGGCCGAGACGCTCAGTGCCATGGTCGAGGTGCTGGGCGGTGCCCGCAAGGCGGCGATCGGCCGCGAGCTGACCAAGACCTTCGAGGAAATGCGGACCGGCACCTTGCAGTCGCTTGCCAGCCACTACGCGGCAGCCGACACGCCGAAAGGCGAAATCGTCATCTGCGTCGGTCCGGCCGATGCGGTCGCTGATGAACCGGCCGACATCGACCGGCTGCTGCTTTCGCTCGCCGCCGAGATGCCGGCCTCCAAGGCAGCGGCGGAAGCCGCCAAGATGACGGGTGGCCAGAAGCAGGCGCTCTATCGTCGGCTGCTCGACCTCAAGAATGCCGGAAGAGACGGGGCCGGCGGAGACGGCGATGGCTGAACGGCCGAGCGCCAGCCGGCAAAAGGCCTACCGGCGCGGCCATCACGGCGAATGGCTGGCGGCGGCGGCGCTGATGCTGAAAGGCTACCGGATTCTGGCCCGCCGCCACCGCACCAGGTTCGGCGAAATAGACCTGATCGCGCGGCGCGGCGATCTGGTGCTGATCGTCGAGGTCAAGGCGCGCCGCACGCTGATGGAGGCAATGGAAGCAGTCGGCCGTGAATCGGAGCGCCGCATCGAAGGCGCCGCCGATTTCTGGCTGTCGCGCCAATCCGACTACGGAAAATTATCGGTGCGCTTCGACATGGTGGCGGTACTGCCGTGGCGCTGGCCGGTGCATGTCGAGAATGTGTTTTACGGGCGAAACTAGGCCATTCTCGAAGTGGGGCCGTTTTGCTGCGCCTGCGGTTCAGATCATGGTTTGCCGATCTGTCAAGCATCCGCCCAGCGCTGACTGGAACAAAAGCGTTCCTGCGTTGTTCCTCAATCGTCCTGATGTTCGACGGGCTGGTTCAAATGCCGGCCAGGGCAGTCCTCGTGGCAGCTATGCGAGGACAAAGGGATGGCGAGGCAAATGGATCCCGACGATCTCAACCCGGAACGGATCGTCACCGTGTTCGGCGGAACTGGTTTTCTCGGGCGCAGGATCGTGAAGCGGCTCCTGGAAAGAGGTTTCACGGTGCGCGCCGCATCTCGCCATCCGGCTCGCGTGCCCCTGGTCTTTTCCTCGATTACAAGGATGCCCGAAGCAGTCGAGGCGGATATTTTGGATGCGTCCTCGATCGGGTCGGCCATTACCGGATCACAGGCGGTCGTGAATGCTGTCAGTCTTTACGTCGAGCACGGCGTCCAGACCTTTGAACGCGTGCATGTGAAAGCCGCGGCCGATCTCGCTGCCGCGTCGCGCGACCGCGCGATCGACCAGTTCGTCCAGATTTCAGGGATCGGCTCCGATCCTCAATCGGATTCGAATTACATAAGGGCGCGTGGGCGCGGAGAAGGTGCCGTGGAAAGCGCATTTCCCGGCGCTTTCATTGTGCGTCCCGCCGTCATGACAGGACCTGACGACGCTTTCCTCACGACCATTGTGAGGATGATACGCCTCCTGCCGGTCTATCCGCTGTTCGGCGATGGTGGCACACGGCTTCAGCCGGTCTATGTGGCAGACGTCGCAGAAGCAGTGAGCCGGCTGATCGACGGGCGAACCCAGGGTTCATCCATATTCGAATTCGGTGGCCCGCGTATCTATACCTATAAGGAACTGCTTCGGGAGATCGCCCGACAGCTCGATACGCACGTCAAGCTGATGCCGGTGCCGTTTGCGGTATGGAACGCCTTGGCTGGCGTCGCGGAACTCCTCCCGGCTGCCCCCATAACGCGCAACCAGATCGATCTTATGCGTCAGGACAATGTGGCAGCAATCGACGCGCCTGGCCTGAAGGAACTCGACATCGAGCCGCGGGATATTGACGAGGTGATCCGCGTGATCGAACAGCGCCGTCGCGTAGGCTCGCTCTCGTCTCCGGCTTAGGACGGCCCCCTGATCCTGGCGGGAACCTATCGCCGCGCGACAGGTTGGTCGAGCTTGAAGCCAGTGAAAGAAGGAAAAGAACTATGGCCAGATGCGATCAATGCGGGAATGACTACGACAAGGCTTTCAACGTGACGATGGCCGACGAGACCTACACGTTCGACAGCTTCGAATGCGCGGTCCAGAAACTTGCTCCGACGTGTCCGCATTGCGGATGCCGGATCATCGGACATGGCGTCGAACAGGATGACATCATCTACTGCTGCGCACATTGCGCCGCGGAGGAAGGCGCGAGCGCGCTGACCGATCGTGCGCCTTGACGCACCTCCTTTGGCGTCTCCAGGTCGACCATTCCGAACGACTGCGCCGGCTCATCCCATATGGCCAGTGCTGTCAGCACGACGACGACCAGCCGAGGTCAAGGCCGCCGCACGCTGATGGAGGCAATGGATGCAGTCGGCCGCGAATCGGAGCCCCGTATCGAAGGTGCCCGCGATTTCTGGCTGTCGCACCAATGGACTACGGAAAATTGTCGGTGCGCTTCGACAAAAGGCAGCGTGCGTCGTCTTGATCGCGCCAGAGCTGTCATGTTCTTGCACGTTCAAGAACCCGCGTTCGACGGCTCGTTTAGACGCCGTTCCGTGGCAAGTCGGCTCCCGCTTGGACAAGTCGCTCCACGACGGCGGCCGCCTCCTCTGGAATGGCCGGTATGGTGCCCGACTTCCGCGTCGATCCGAAATCGAGGCCGGCGAAAAAGAGACCTGGAATAGCGCTGACGCCGTCCTCGTGGACGGGCTGGCCGGCTGCATCGAGCGCGCCGGGGAGCCGGACCCATGAGAAATCGCCGGTGAAGCCCGTGCACCAGATCACTGATCTGATGCCGCTTGCCGTCCAGTCGAGGGAGCGGATCGGAGGATCGGGCAAGCGCGGGTCAACCGTCTCGGCCGGATCATCCTCGGCCAGTGGCGCATCGAGGCCGGCGCGCTCAATGTACCCGTCGACCAGGCGCTTGGCATTCGCGGAGACTTCGTCGGCAAATCGCATATGGTCGTCGAGCTCGTCGCCGAAGACGAGGTTGCCGTTCTCCACACCCCTGAAGCGGCCGAGCAGCACCACGCCCTGCGCGCTCAGCGATTGCAGGCTGATCGTATGGGTCGCGCCGACCAGCGCGCGGGCCTGCAGCTTGCCGGAGGGGAGGACGAGTTCCTTGCGCGGAACGTCGAGAAAACCGGACAGCGTCAGCCATTTAAGTATGTTGCCCCCGCGGTAGCGCCGCACCCAACGGCCGTTGCGGCTGGTCGCCAAAAAGACCACACGTCCTGCCAACGCCAGATCCTCGGCGATCTGGCCGCCCGACTGGCCGCTGCCGACCACCAGCACCGCGCCACTCTCGAACTCGGCCGGGTTGCGATAAGCCGAGGAATCGACTTGGCCAATTGCGGTTGGCAAATCCGCCGACCCTGCTGGCCGGACCTGCCGATTCTGGTCGCCGGTGGCGATCACCACGTTGCGCGCCAGAAATGCCCCGTCCGTCGTGGTGATGCGAAAGATCCCGTCGTCTCTCGTCAGCTCTTGCACCGGAGTTTGGGTGCTTACCGGCAGGCGGTGCCGCTCGGCATAGCCTTCGAGATACGCGACAAATTCGTGGTGGGTTATCGCGCCCCACGGCTCGGGCCCCTCGTAGGAATCACCGGGTAAGATGGAGCGAATGGTCGGCGAATTCAGTCGAAACGAGTTCCACCGCTGCGTTCGCCACGTCTCGCCGATCCGGCCTCGATCGAGCACGCGGTGGTCGCGGTCCTGCCGTTTCAAGAAGTAACTGACGCCGAGTCCCGCCGGACCGGCGCCAATAACGAGGGCGTCAAGAACTTCGCTCATGCATTCCCCCTGCCAACCATACGTCCACAACATCGTATGGCTCGGCTTCGGGCAAGAATAGAGTTCCGGCTGGGATTGCGCTATCCGCGCCGGCTCACCCCCAGATTGCCAGCCCCGCCAGCCCGACGATGCCGACGACCAGCCGCCACCAGCCGAACAGCGCATAGCCGTGGCGCGAGACGTAGTCGAGCAGGAAGCGCACGACGATCAATGCCGTGACGAAGGCGGCGACGAAACCGACGGCGATGATGGGCAGGTCGGCGCTGCTCAGCACATTGCGGTTCTTGAACAGGTCGAAGGCGAAGGCGCCGACCATCGTCGGGATGGCAAGGAAGAAAGAGAATTCCGCCGCCGCCCGTTTGTCGACGCCGAGCAGCAGCGCGCCGACGATGGTCGAGCCCGAGCGCGACGTGCCGGGGATTAGCGACAAGCACTGAAACAGCCCGATCTGCAGATAAAGCCTAGTCGGAAACCGCTCGACATCGTGGTAATACGGCTTCGGCTTCATGCGATCGACTAGCAGCAGGATGACACCGCCGATGATCAGCATGATGCAGATCAGCCGCGGCGATTCGAACAGCACCGTCTTGATGAAGTCATGCGCCAGCGCGCCGATAATGGCCGCCGGCAGGAATGCGATGAGAATGCCAAGGACGAAATGCCGCGTCAGCCGATCGTAGGGCAGCTCGAGCAGCATCTTCCAGAGACGGCGGAAATAAACGCTGAGGATCGCCAATATGGCGCCGAGCTGGATCAGGATCTCGAAGGCCTTGCCGGTCGAATGAAAGCCGAGGAAATGGCCGGCAAGAAGGATGTGACCGGTCGACGATACCGGAATGAACTCGGTCAGGCCCTCGAGCAGGCCGAGCAGCAGCGCTTCGACGACGGTCTGGCTTTCCATGGCAACCTCGGCGTTGGAGTGAGGGCTTGAGAAAAGGGCTTGCTTGTCATGGCGCGGAACTCCCCCTATAGGTCGCAGCACCCTGACAGCCCGCTGAATCGGGCGGCCAAGACTTACCGGCGCAGCCGGCGATTTGCCAGTGCGCTCTATTATCGCGGGACCATGCTGACGCTTTTCCACCATCCGATGTTCGCCAGCTGCCGCTTCGTTCGCCTCGCCTTTGGCGAGTATGGCGAGGAACTGGCGCTGATCGAAGAGAAGCCGTGGACGCGGCGCAAGGAGTTCCTGGCGCTGAACCCGGCCGGCACGCTGCCGATCCTGCTCGCCGAAGGCGACGTGCCGATCGTCGGCGCAGTGGTCATTGCCGAATATCTCGACGAGACGCGCGGCGTACTCAAGCGCGACAAGCGGCTATTCGCCGAGGATCCGATGGAGCGCGCCGAAATCCGCCGGCTGACCGACTGGTACCTCAACAAGGCGGAAAGCGAGGTTACCCGGCATCTGGTGCGCGAACGCGTTCTGAAGCCGGTCATGCCGGAAACGGCAGGCGGCGGATCGCCCGATTCGGCGGCGATCCGCGCCGCCCGCGCCAATATCCGCCAGCACATGAAATACACCAACTGGCTGGCCGGCACCCGTCATTGGCTGGCCGGCAACAAGGTCACCTATGCCGATCTCGCGGCGGCGGCAGCACTGTCGGTGCTCGACTATCTCGGCGAGATCGACTGGCGCGAACACAGCGCCGCGCGCGAATGGTATACAAGGGTGAAATCACGGCCTTCGTTCCGGCCGCTTCTGTCCGACCGGGTGCGCGGCCTGTCGCCGGTGTCACATTATGCGGATCTCGATTTCTGATACGGCAAAGCTGCGCGCGCTGATCGGCCGCGAGGCGCGGAATGCCGGCTTCGACGCCGTTGCCGTCACCACGCCCGATGCGATTCCGCAGGCGCCGGAACGGCTGGCCGAATTCGTTGCCGACGGCTTTCACGGCTCGATGGGCTGGATTGCCGAAACGCTCGAGCGGCGAGGCAAACCGACGACGCTTTGGCCAGAGGTCCGCTCGATCATCGTGCTGGCGATGAATTACGGCCCCGACCACGACCCACGCGACATCCTGGCAAAGCGCGACCGCGGCGCGATCTCGGCCTATGCGCAGAACCGCGACTATCATGACGTGATGAAGGGCCGGCTGAAGGAGATCGCCGGCAAGATCGTGGCGCGAGCCGGTGGGGACGTGAAAGTGTTTGTCGACACCGCGCCGGTGATGGAAAAGCCGCTGGCCGAGGCGGCCGGCCTCGGCTGGCAAGGCAAGCACACCAACCTGGTCAGCCGAACGCATGGCTCCTGGCTGTTCCTCGGCACCATCTTCACGACGGCCGAACTGGTGCCGGACGCGCCTGAGGACGACCATTGCGGCTCCTGCCGGGCCTGCCTCGACGTTTGCCCGACGGATGCCTTTCCGGCGCCTTACCGGCTCGATGCGCGGCGCTGCATTTCATACCTCACCATCGAGAACAAAGGACCGATCCCGCATGAGTTCCGGGAAAAAATCGGCAATCGCATCTATGGCTGCGACGACTGCCTGGCCGCCTGCCCGTGGAACAAGTTCGCCCAAGCCGCTTCGGAGGCAAAGCTTGCCGCCCGCGCGGACTTGCGCGAACCGCCGATCGCCGAGCTGCTGCGCCTCGACGACGCTGCCTTCCGCGTGCTTTTTTCGGGCTCGCCGGTCAAGCGCATCGGCCGCGCCCGTTTTATCCGCAACGTGCTGATCGCGGCCGGCAATTGCCAGGATTTGTCGCTTGCGGGCGCCGTCCGCGCGCTGCTCGACGACGCCTCGCCCCTGGTTCGCGGAGCTGCGGTATGGGCGCTGTCGCGGCTGGTGCCGGGTCGGGAGTTTGCCGAACGTGCCGCAGCCGCTTTGCAAGCAGAAGATGACGAGGCGGTGAGAGGCGAATGGCTTCTGGCCCTGCCAAAGCCGATCGAGGCGCATACATGACAAAAAAGCAGATTTTCATCTTCGGCGCCGGTTATTCGGGCAAGGCCTTCGCCCGCGCCAACAAGGATGCCGACACAGCGATCTTCGGTACAACACGGTCGCTGGAAAAATTCGCGGCGCTGCGGCAAGCCGGTATCGTGCCGCTGCGTTTCGATGGCACGCTGACCTCCGAAATCGGCGATGCGCTTGGGAAGACAACCCATCTCGTCGTCTCGGTCGCGCCGGACGAGGCCGGCGACCCGGTGCTGGGTGCGGCTCGCGAGGTGGTCACGGCCAACATGCCGGAGCTCGAATGGATCGCCTATCTCTCGACCGTCGGCGTCTATGGCGATCATGGCGGAAATTGGGTGGATGAGGCCGCCGAATGCCGGCCAGTATCGAAGCGATCAGCGATGAGGGTTGCCGCCGAGCAGGACTGGCTGAAACTGGGCCACGACACCGGCCGGCCGGTGGCGATCCTGCGGCTTTCCGGCATTTATGGGCCAGGCCGCAACGCCTTGGTCAATCTGGAAAACGGCACCGCCCGCCGGCTGGTCAAGCCGGGCCAGGTGTTCAACCGCATCCATTGCGATGACATTGCCGGCGCGCTCTGGCATCTGGCCGAAGGCAATCGCGGCGGCATCTTCAACGTCACCGACGACCTGCCGGCGCCGCCGCAGGACGTCGTCGCCTATGCCGCCCGATTGATGGGCATTGAGCCGCCGCCCGAAATTCCGTTCGAGACCGCCCAACTTTCGCCCATGGCGCGGTCCTTCTACGGCGAGAACAAGCGTGTCGCCAACGCGGCGATCAAGGCGGCCGGCTTTGGGTTTCGCTTCCCCGACTACCGTTCGGCGCTCGACGCCATGTGGGCGAGCGGCGACTGGCGCGACGGCGAGGCGCGCAGCCCGATGAAACGGTCATGATCGATACGTTGCGCGGGGCGTGGTATGATGCGGTTCAAATCGCGGAGGGGTCCAGCTTGGGGAAGACGTTAAAGCGAGCCTTGCCCGGCAAAACACTGCTGCTTTCGGCAGCACTGGCCGTCACCAGCTTGACAGCGCCGGCAACGCAGACGGCGGGCGCCGAGGAACGGGCAAAAGACCTGTTTGGCGCCAAAAGGCTGCCGGCGGTCGCAGCAGCGCAATCGATCGGCTTCTACTCCAAAGGCTGTTTTTCCGGCGGCGTCGCCCTGCCCATGGACGGCCGGCACTGGGAGGTGATGCGACCGTCGCGCAATCGCCGCTGGGGCCATCCGGCAATGATCGCGCTGATCGAGAAACTGTCGCGCGACGCCGCTGCCGACGGCTGGCCGGGCCTGTTGATCGGCGACATTTCGCAGCCGCGCGGCGGGCCGATGCTGACCGGCCATGCCTCGCACCAGATCGGCCTCGACGCCGACATCTGGCTGACGCCGATGCCCGACCGCAAGCTCTCGGCCGAAGAGCGCGAAAACATCAGCGTTACCTTGATGGTCGATGAAAAAACCCATCTGGTGAAGGACGGCCTGTGGACGCCGATGCACACGCGGCTGTTGAAGCGTGCCGCGAGCTATCCCGAAGTCGAGCGCATCCTGGTCAATCCAGGGATCAAGAAGAAGCTCTGCGACACGGTCAAAGGCGACCGCGGCTGGTTGCGCAAGGTCAGGCCGTTCTGGGGCCACGACTATCACTTCCACATTCGCATCGGCTGCCAGGCTGGATCACCCGACTGCAAGGCGCAGGAAGCGACGGCGCCGGGCGATGGCTGCGACCAGGCGCTGGCCTGGTGGTTCACCGAGGGGCCGTGGCGCCCCAACAAGAACCCGGACAAGCCGAAGGCACGCGACGTGATGACGATGGCGAACCTGCCCAGACAATGCCAGTTCGTGCTCGACGCGCCGGCTCCGCCCTCGGCCGAAGCAGTCACCTACTATGGTGACGGCGTACCGATCGCAGCAGAACCCGCTCTCGCGGCAGAGTCTTCGCCGCCGCCGACGGTCGCAGCCGGCGCGGCAGCGCTTCCGGCCTCGGCGAACGCCTTTGTGGCGACCCCCGAGATCGGCATTCCGCTGCCGCGGCCACGACCGGGGCACTGATGCGGGCAGCGTGTTTGCTGTCTGCATCCGTGCATCTCCACTTCGAAAACCGATTTCCCTTTTTGCGGTCATGCGCTAGTCAACGAGAGAACGGCGATACGCGTCGGGAACGGACGAGAGCATGCCAGGCGTAAGCGACGACGACACTCTGTTGCGATTTCCGATCCTGATCGGCGACATAGGCGGCACCAATGCGCGCTTCTCGATTGTGCTCGACGCAAATTCCGAGGCCGGCGAGCCGACGATCGTCCAGACCGCCAACTTCAATACGATAGACGAGGCGATCCAGTCGGCCGTGCTCGACCGCTCGTCGGTCCGGCCGAATTCAGCTGTGCTGGCGGTAGCCGGTCCTGTCGAAAGCGACGAGATCCCGCTTACCAATTGCCCATGGATCGTCAAGCCGAGACAGATGTTCGCCAGTCTCGGTCTCAGCGACGTCGTGGTGCTCAACGACTTCGAGGCGCAGGCGCTGGCTGTCGTCGCGCTCGGCGAAGAGCATATGGAAAAGATCGGCGGCGACGAGCCGGAACCGAATTCCGGGCGGGTGGTACTCGGCCCGGGAACCGGGCTCGGTGTCGCCGGGCTGGTTTATGCGCTGCATCACTGGATACCGGTACCCGGCGAGGGCGGCCATATGGATATCGGGCCGCGCTCGCCGCGCGATTTCCAGGTGTTTCCGCATATCGAGAAGCTCGAGGGCCGCATCTCCGGCGAACAGATCCTGTCCGGGCGCGGCCTGGTCAATGCCTACCGGGCGGTGGCCAAGGCGGACGGCAAGCCGTCGCCCTTTACAACGCCTGCCGAGGTCACCGCCGCGGCGCTGGCAAAGAACGATCCGGTGGCCGAAGAGGCGCTGTCGATCTTCGTCACTTGCCTGGGGCGCACCGCCGGCGATCTCGCTCTAGTGTTCATGAGCCGCGGCGGCGTGTTTCTCACCGGCGGCATCGCGCAAAAAATCCTGCCGGCACTACGCACCGGCAATTTCCGCGCCGCCTTCGAGGACAAGGCGCCGCACAGCGCCCTGATGCGCAGCATGCCGGTCTATGTCATCACCCATCCGCTGGCGGCGCTTTTAGGGCTGGCCGCCTATGCCAGAAATCCGTCGCTGTTCGGCGTGCAGACGGCGGGGCGGCGCTGGCGGGTCTAGGACACAAGCTGCGCCGCGACGAAGTTTCGCCGTCCCCGGCCATAGGCAAGCCGCCATCGGGGCGTTAAGAGGTTGCCGAATTGCAGCCCGGCCGAACCGAAACCACAAAGCGCTCCAACTTGACACTTCCAGCACCAACCAAAGGGAAAGTCCGTCCCAGCGAGATCGTGGCGGTGATCCGCCGCATCATCGCCGAAAACAGCCGCGATTATCGCTGGTATTATGTTCTTGCCGTGCTGTGCCTGGTGACGATCGCGGCGACGACCGCCTTCACCGCCTGGATCATGAAGGATGTCGTCGACCAGATCTTCTATAAGCAGCGCGGCGATCTTATCGCGCTGATCAGCGTGTCGATCCTGGCCGCCTTCATGCTGCGCGGGCTGGCCAGCTACGGCCAGGCAGTGACGCTGGCCAAGATCGGCAACAATCTGGTGGCGCGCTACCAGCGCCGCATCTTCGACCATCTAATGAAGCTCGGCGTCGGCTTCTTCAACGACACCCGCTCGGGCCGGCTCGCCGCGCAGATCAACGAGAACGTCAACGGCATCCGCGATCTCCTGTCGATGACGCTGACATCGCTGGCGCGCGATGCCGTGTCGCTTGTCGCGCTGGTCGGCGTCATGATCTGGCAGGACCCGGTGCTCTCGGCGATGTCGCTGCTGATCGGGCCGCCCTTGATCTACAGTGTGACCTATCTGATGCGTCGGGTGCGTCGCATCACGCGTGAATCGGTGCAGATCAACTCGCGGCTGATCGGCGCCATGCAGGAAGCGACGCAAGGCATCGCTATCGTCAAGGCCTTCACCTTGGAAGACGAGCTGTCGCGCCGCATCGGCGGCCTCGTCGCCGGCGCCGAGCAGCGGGCAAACAAGATCGCCCGCGTCTCGGAACGGCTGACGCCGATCTCCGACATGCTGGCCGGCTTCGCCGTCGCCGGCGTCATCGCCTATTCCGGCTACCGGGCGACCGTCGGCGGCCAGCCACCAGGCGCCGTCGTTGCCTTCCTCACCGCCCTGCTGCTTGCCTATGATCCGGCCAGGCGGCTGGCGCGCATGCAGGTCGGTATGGAAAAGTCGCTGGTCAATGCGCGCATGATCTACGAGCTTCTCGACCTTGAGCCGCAGCAGGGTGACGTGCCAGGAGCCGCCGAGGCGAAATTCACCTCTGGCGAAGTGCGCTTCAACAACGTGTCCTTCCGCTATGTCGAAGGGGCGCCGGTCCTGCAGGATCTGAGCTTTGTCGCCGCCGCCGGCAAGGTGACCGCCATCGTCGGAGCCTCGGGCGCCGGCAAGACGACGCTGGTTGCGCTGCTGCAGCGCTTCCACGATGTCGAGTCGGGCAGCATCGAAATCGACGGCCAGGACATTTCAAAGGTCACCAAGCATTCGCTGCGCGGCTCGATCGCCTATGTCTCGCAGCAGCCCTATCTGTTCGAAGGCACCATCCGCGACAACATCCGGTACGGCAGGCTGAGCGCCACCGACGCAGAGATTGAACGCGCCGCCCAACAGGCCGCGGCACACGATTTCATTCGCCAGCAGCCGCAAGGCTACGACACGCCCGTCGGCGAGAACGGCGTGACGCTGTCGGGTGGCCAGCGCCAACGCGTATCGATTGCCCGCGCTATCGTTCGGCAGGCGCCGATCCTGCTGCTCGATGAAGCCACCTCGGCGCTCGACAACGAGGCCGAGGCCCGCGTCCAGGAAGCGCTGACCCATGTCATGGAAGGGCGCACTACCATTGTCATCGCGCACCGGCTGTCGACGGTGGTCAATGCCGACCATATCATCGTGCTGGAGCAGGGCCGGCTGGTCGAACAGGGCACGCATGCCTCGCTGATGGCCGACCCGCACAGCGTCTATGCGCGGTTCCATCGGGTGCAAGGCAGGAAAGGGCTGGGGCTTGTCGACGACGGCAAGCCAATCCAGACTGCGGCGCAAAATGTCCGCGCGAAAAAGGCGGCCGGGAGACATTCATGAGCGACACGCCGACCGTTAGTGAAATGGGCCTGGTGGTGGTGGGCGCGGCCGGCCGCATGGGCCAGGCGCTGATCCGCGCCATCCACACGATTCCGGGCGCCCGCGTCGCCGGCGCCATCGAGCGGGCCGGTTCGCCCCATATCGGCAAGGATGCCGGCGAGCTGGCCGGCGTCGGCAGGCTCGAGGTGGCGATCGGCGACGATCCGCTGCCGGCCTTCGCCAAGGCCGACGGCGTGCTCGATTTCACCACGCCGGCGGCGACCGTCGAATTCGCCGGCTACGCGGCGCAGGCGCGCATCGCCCATATCATCGGCACCACCGGCTGCTCGGCTGAAGACAATGCCAGGATCGCGGCGGCGGCGCGGCACGCGACGGTGGTCAAGTCAGGCAATATGAGCCTCGGCGTCAATCTGCTGGCGGTGCTGGTTGAGCAGGCGGCGCGCGCGCTCGATGCCGACGATTTCGACATCGAGATCCTGGAAATGCACCACCGGCACAAGGTCGATGCGCCGTCGGGCACGGCGCTGCTGCTCGGCGAGGCCGCCGCTGCCGGGCGCGGCGTAGCACTTGCCGGCAACGATGTTCGCGTGCGCGACGGCCATACCGGCGTGCGCAAGGCAGGCTCGATCGGTTTCGCCAGCTTGCGTGGCGGCTCGGTGGTCGGCGACCACAGTGTGGTGCTGGCCGGTACCGGCGAGCGCATCACGCTTGCCCATCATGCCGAGGACCGGGCGATCTTTGCCCGCGGCGCGGTCAAGGCAGCCCTGTGGGCGCGCGGCCGCAAGCCGGGCCTCTATTCGATGCGGGACGTGCTCGGCCTGACAAGCTGATCCACAGATTTGGCTGATCCACAAGATTTGGCTGATCCACAAGATTTGAAGGAGCAAATATGTCGAGAACTCTCGTGCTCGTGCGCCACGGCCAGAGCGAATGGAACCTGAAGAACCTATTTACCGGCTGGCGCGACGTCGACCTGACCGAACTGGGTCATGCCGAGGCCAAGGCGGCCGGCGCCAAGCTCAGGGCGCGCGGCATGAAATTCGACATCGCCTTCACGTCGTCGCTGATCCGGGCGCAGAAGACCTGCCAGCATATTCTCGACGCCGTTGGCCAGAGCGATCTCGAGACCATTCGCGACCAGGCGCTGAACGAGCGCGACTATGGCGATCTCTCCGGCCTCAACAAGGATGATGCGCGCAAGAAATGGGGCGAGGAGCAGGTGCATGTCTGGCGCCGCTCCTATGACGTGCCGCCGCCCGGCGGTGAAAGCCTGAAGGACACCGGCGCGCGCGTCTGGCCCTATTACCTGCACGATCTGCAACCGCATGTGCTGCGCGGCGGCACCGTGCTGGTGGCGGCGCACGGCAATTCGCTGCGCGCGCTGATCATGGCGCTGGACGGCAAATCGGGCGAGGAGATCGTCAAGCTCGAGCTCGGCACCGGCGTGCCGATCATCTACACGCTCAACGCCGATTCCACGGTGGCGTCGAAGGAAGTGCTGGAGCATTGAGCCGGAGAAGGAACGCGGCTTTCAAAAAAGCGCGTTGACACTCATCCCTCGCCCGCTTAATGAGCGCGCACCAGCCCAGATGGCGGAATTGGTAGACGCGCACGGTTCAGGTCCGTGTTCCGCAAGGAGTGGAGGTTCGAGTCCTCTTCTGGGCACCAAATTCCCGTTTCGGACCGTCCAAGTAGGTCCGTAAGCGCTAAAAAAGCCCGGTTTTCCGGGCTTTTTTGTTGTTTCGTGGCCTTTTTGGGGTCCGGCCGGGTGAAGTGCTGCCCTTGCTGTTAAACGTGCCGGCTAGCGACAACAGACATTGCGGACGTAAGTGTTGCCATAAGTGACGTAGGCGTCGTCGGGGATCGCCCCGTTTTCCTTCATCGCCTTGGCTAGGTCCTTAGCGGCATCCTGGGCATAGGTGCCGCGTAGCGTAATGGCGAACCACCCGTTGGTGGCGAGGTAGGCGACAAGCGGGATTGATGCCGATCGCACATAGGCCTCCGTATCGGCGAGATTGTCGAAGCTCTTGACCTGGATATGACGCTGTCCGAAGGGGCCGCTCTCATACTGGTCGACGTAGACCCAGGTGTCATGCATGTAGCCGACCTGACCGCCTGCACGGACACGGTACCATCGCTCGACATTACCCAAGATTACGACTGCGCTGCCGTTTCGCACATTTGCGAGCGTGGCGGATCTTACCTCTGGGAGCGCCTTTAAAGGCGCCGCGTCCTGGGAGCGGAGAATACGGCCCGAGCGGGCTTGGGGAATAACGAGTGAAGGATTCGTGGAAGCAGGTGGCAAAGAGGCGACAGGCGGTTGTAACGGCGCTTGCTGGGAGGATGGCGTCGAGGATGGTGCCTGGCTTGCGACCTGCGGCCAGCTCGCTTCGGGTTCCAAGGTAACGACCTTGTACTTCGCCATCTCGCTCCTAGAAAGATAACGTATGTCGTCACTGTCATATTGCAGCGAAAGCTGAAGCAGAGCGGGGTCCACGCCCATTTCGATCATGTAGGTGATGATGTCGGCGGTCATCTGCTGGATGCCGGAAACGGCGTCCTTGCTGTTTACGGGAATGTCGCCACTGAATGAGGATCTATGGACGCCGATGGAACCCGGCTCGGCAAAGCGCACAACGCCACCAAGGAACGCCAGGGAACAGGCCGAAGCACACTCGACAGCCCTGAATTGAGCCGTGCTGAGGCGGAGCCTGCGAATAAGGCGGCCAAGCTCCATAGCCTTCTGGATATTGCCGCCGGGGGACTGGAAGGTGACAGCGACTGATGCATTGGACCGTGCCAGTGCCTCGAAGACCGATAGGTCGTCCTGATACGAGAAATCACCCGACACGAGGATATACTGGAATCCGGAGTCGGTCTGCCCGGCTTGAAACTGCAAACCGGCATGGGCCACCGGAGCGCCCAGCAGCATCGATGCAACAAACAACAGGACGCGAACGAAAGAGATGCGAGACATGGCCCATAATACCCCCAAGTAGCCTAGCTTCGGCGCACGACACTGTCGAATCCTCGTTGCAGATTTGGTGAGAGCAACTTCAAGTTTTGCCTTGGTCGGGACCACTAGTAAGGCGCGCCCGCCATCACCCCAGCCAATCCGCCTGGCGCCTTGCCGAAACAGGCCTCGGCGTCGGGCTCGAAACGGAAGAGTTGATGAAATCGTCGGCGCAGTAGTTCGGCAGCGTCTTGCTCAGCGAGGCGCCATTTGCTGACTGCGACTGCTTCCTGGTTATGCTTATCCGTCGGGGTTAGGCAGCGATCTGTCGTTGCGACAGCGCAGCAGCGGAAGGATTTGGCCCGAGATCACTCTGGTGATCTTCTGTTGCTTGGCGTTGGTTACGACGTTCATGCACGCACATCCGTAGCCGTGACCCGAACCAGGCACATTGGTCTCGACGAATTGCCGCTCGTCAAAGGCCGGCACATTGTCGATGCCTTTGGGATCCGGGCGTCCCTGCATCTGGATCCACCAATCCCCGTCACTGTCGGTCAGGACGAGGTTGCCGGGTGTCGGGCTGGAGTACCAGCCACAACGGCGCTCGGCATAGGCGGCGGCAGACAAGGACATGATGGTCAGGCAGAAACAGATTGCGAACAATGGACGCATGAGAATCTTCACCTCCCTTGAGCAAAGCAGGTAATGCCGCCGATAATCTGCGTTGACGCCGGTCACGAGGCGGCATGATTTTGTTAGCCTTATGGCCTCAACTTCGTGTCCACATTTTCTTCGATCAATCCGCAATGAAGCGTCACAGGCTTCCTTTGGACATCGCTTAGTGGACCGTCGATGAAATCGCAGTTGAGCAGATTGTCCGGGCTGCTCTTGCGCGCCGACGCAACGTTGACGTTGACCTTGGCCGGCCCGGCAAGCCAGTCGAGACGCTTCGCGTCGACCTTTGCGCCGCTGACGTGGGCGTGGCCCGCTGTACCCGGTATCTCCACCTCTTCGTCCTGCGGCGTGAGATCGATCTGGCCGATTTCGTTTACGCGCTTCGCGGCGCTCCGCTTCGGGTCGCCGTAATAGGAGGCGAAGACAACGATCCCCTCCTTTTCAGCCGCGAGCTTGGCAGCTGCCTTTTTGGAAAGCGTGACGTTGACGTCGAAGCTCATGTCAGCCTGGGCTGTTGCCGGCACGACACATGCCAACAGTACAGGATGCCGCAATCGTCATTGCGAGTGACGATTTATAGGGTTTCACGATCCGCCTCCTTCAAGTCTCTCACGCAATGATGATGCCCCTCGCATCCTTTCATGTCTGGCGGCGACGTCACGCTCGCCGCCGGCTTCATCGTGATCCGATCAGCTGTGGCATGTGTCAGTTCGCGGCCGGAACAGGGCAGCTCATGTCGCCTTCCTGGCATTTCAGATAGCCTTCGAAACCTTTGACACGGGATTGTGTCAGGCCGTCCATGCACTGCGCGATGAGCATTGGCATCATGCTTCCTCCGGCCGCGCCTGCGGTCTGGAAACTGCACTCCGCGTCGCGAAACTTGCCCCAATCCCGCTGTGCCTGAACAAGAAGCTTCTTGGTATCCGTATCGTCCTTCAGGCGGGTTTCGATCTGCTTGTAAAGCTCATTGAGCTTCTTGTCGGATTTCTGGAACTCGGCACCGAAGCACTGGTTCATGGTGGCCTGATCCTTGGCCTCGGCGCACTTGTCCTTGGCAAGGGCGAATGTCGGCGCAGCCAGAACCACGGCAGCAGTCAGTATCGCTATTTTCATCGATTTCCCTTTCCCGTTGCAGTCAAGCTCTTAAGTTGCTCAGCCCCGCCCTATGTTCTCTTCAGCTATCCGTCATTGCCACGGTCGGCCGTGCCCATGGCCTGATTATCTGGTTTTCATTGGATCAGCTTTGCCACCTTCGGCGACCGTGACGTTGCCGACCTTTCCTGAGCCGGTCAGCGTGCCGCCCTCCTTGACCATGACTTTGCCGGAGACCTCTCCGTCAACGACAAGCAGTCCCGAGACGGAAACGTCACCAGTCAACAATCCGGTCACGCGCAACTCCGCCCCAGACGCCACTTCGGTCATGCCTGAATATTTGTTCTTTCCGCTCAGCGTCAGCTTGCCACCGGCGACAACGAGGCCGCCGCTGTCGCCGGCGTCATCATAGTTCGCGATGGTTCCATCAAATTGCCCGTCGGCTTCTGTCAGGATCAATCTGCCCGCACCCAGATAGACCTCGCCTTTACCGGTAAGGGTGCGAATGGCCGTATCGTTCAGGGAGTGCGCCACTCCCCAGGGCTTCAGGTGGTTTCCTTTCTGGTCGAGGTTGAGCACACCGTCGACCATGACGCGCGATGAATGCTCGATGCTGGCCGGACCGGCCAGGGTAAGATACCCATCGGCCGCGATATGGGTTGTGCCGGTATAAGTATTGGCCCCGGTCATGCGCACGTCCGCGTCCTTCTCGATCGTGAAGTCGCCGGCGCCGGAGACGATGCCGGCCAGTCCGAGCCATCCGTTGCTTCCAGCATCGCTGGTCGCGCGATTCAACTGCACTTGATCCTTGGCAGCCGCGTCTGTCGTAAAGTTAGCAGCGCTGACAAAATAGGGTGAATATGCGGTCGTCCTGTTTTCCAGATCATTCATTATGGAATTGGACTCGAAGAATGGCAGACCGAGAATGAGACCGCCGACTTTCATCTCATCGCTTTGGCGGAGAATGTCGACATCATCATATTCACGGTTATTTATACCATCATCGAATCCAAAAAACTTGAAGTCGACTATCTCATCACCGAATTCAGCAATATTAAGTCCTCTCGACTGAAGCTTACTCAAACTAGATTCTGTTGTAATATAAATGAAGCTTGTCGTTCCTGTATCCAATAAAACAGGTCCACTGAAATCAACCGATTGCTTCTTTCCCTTATGATCAAAGGAAATTTTATAACGGTAAGACCCTTCGTACTGACTGGATGCATTCGCGCCTGATCGCGGGAATCGTCTCTGGAGGAATTCGTAATCCAGTTCGCCCCACGGTATCAGGGCCGTAAACTGGGATCTCAGACTGGGGGACAAATTCAGCGTCAGGCAGGGAGCGCAGCCCGGTGTCGTCCTCTTTCCAAGATTTGCATTGGCGGAGACCACATAGCCGCTTTGCGTCTGACTGCCAGGAGCGGCGGTCTGGTCCCCCTTATCGATAAAATCGCCGGCTCCAAAGACGCCGTAAAACGGCGCCTCGTTACCGGGTTCGCCATTCTTCATGCTCTTGCGCATCAAGATCCGCATAAACCGGCGTATCGCCATGGTGGCCCACGGGCTTTTGCGTCACATTCGCATCCTCGAAGTCGCCGAAATCCTTGGTGAAGACGTAATCCACCACCCGACCTACGCTAAAGCCGCCGTCAAAGGTTACGGCAGGCTCTGAGGGATCATCTGGATCGTAATACGACAGGCTGTTGACCCGGGCCTGTTGTACCCAACCTCCATAGGTGCCGTTTCCATAGGGGTACATTTCGGGCTTGCTGCCGCGCACCGGCTCTACGCCAGGGACACTCGAATCGATCTCAGCGTTGAACTCATCCGACCCGGTGTCGAATTCGAACAGACGAGGCTTGGCACCATTGATGCCCAACGCAATCCCGAGTTTATGGTAGATGACTTCATCGCTGCCGGTTCCGAGGTGCCCAACAACATGTTGCAATGGAATGGGTATCGGGTCGGCAGCCTGGGCAAGGCCGGTCTGGCCGTTCTCCTCGGCCACGGCAGGTACGGCATGTGATGTGTTCGCTGCCGGAACGGGGCAGCTCGCATCGCCTTCCCTGCATTCCAGGTAACCCTCGAAATCTTTGACACGGGATTGCGTCAGGCCGTCCATGCACTCCGCGATGAGCGTTGGAATTGCGCTTTCTCCGGCCGCTCCTGCGGTCTGGAAACTGCACTCTGCGTCGCGAAATTTGACCCAATCCCGCTGTGCTTGAACGAGAAGCGTCCTGATATCCGCGTCGTCGTTCAGCCGGGTTTCGATCTGCTTGTAAAGCTCGTTGAGCTTCCTGTCGGATTTCCTGGACGCGGCATCGGCGCACTCGTTCGGGGTGGACTGATCCTTGGCGGCGTCATTGCACTTGTCCTGGGCAAATGCGAAAGCCGGCATGGCCAGAACGATGGCAGCGGTCAGCATCGCGGTTTTCATCGATGTCCTCGGTCTAGAACTGCCGGCACGGTCGGCCGCTAATTGGCATCGTCATCGTCCGATCCGTCAGCGTCGTTACTGTCATCCGACGCATCGTCATTACTGTCGGTGCTGTTTTCGTCTTCACCATCTGCCGACGGGTCGTCATCGTCATTCTGATCGCTGGAATCGTCCTGATCATCGGAATCATTGTTGTCAGTGCTGTCATCCGACGCATCGTCATCCGTGCTACCGTCGTCGGTGTCGGTGCTGTTCTTGTCATCATCACCGTCTGTTGAGTTTTCATCGTCGTTCTGATCGCTCGAATCGTCCTGATCGGAACTGTTGTCGTCGGTACTGTCGGCCGGGCTATTGTCGTCAGTGTCGGTGCTGGTATCGTCGTCGTCAGCATCGGGAGAAGACACATTTGCGTCCGGATTGGCGTCGCCAGGCTGCGAGTCGTCCTCGCGATAGCTCGTGTCATTGAGGCCCGTCTCCATCTCGTCGTCATACTCATCGACGATCTGTGTCCACTCCTCTCGATTGTCGACGCTCGTCCATTGCGAGATATTGTTGACCGAGATGTTGGTGTTGAAGTTGTTGACGGTGATGTTGGTGTTGACCTCGACGACATCTGCGACTTCTGTCCCGCGGTTCACGCCAAACAGGAAACTGGTGGCACTCGCGGCAAGGGCGGCCCAAACGAGTCTGTCGACATCAAGCGGCGTCGAAATCGGTTGATGCCGCACTGTGGCAAGCACGTCACCCGGTCGGATGCCTTGCCGCGCGGCAACCCCATGGGGTGCAACGGCCAAGACATACACCCCGCGAAGCTTGGGCGGGATCTGGTAGCGGTGCCGAGAGGCGTGATTGATCGGTATCAGAACCGCATCAAGAGCCCGGGAGACGTAGGGTTTCGGCAGATCATACTTGCTGGCATACGCAACATTGATCGTGTGCGGGACAGCTACACTCACAACAGCCGTCATTTTCACTGAAGTTGCCAATGCGCGGGCGAACTGCATTATCAGTCTGGATTTTCGAACGGTTTGCATTTTGCACGTCCTGCAGCTGATGATTGGAGTCGATCTCAGAGCCCCCGGCGCCGCGGAGCGCTCACCAATCATTCTCCCCCTGCACCAACGGTCAGCGGCAATTTCCAGCGATCATCACCGTCGTTCCGTAACTTCCTCGGCAAAACACTTTGCCAGGTCTTGCGGCGCTCCGAGCTTCTTCGCCCAGGACACCAGTTCAGGTTTCTCCGACGGATCGGCATAGCCGCCCCATACGTCGCGAAACTGCTTCTTTCCGTCGACTGTCTGGAAGAACATCACGCCGTCGTCGCTCACCGGCGTGGAGACGTAGGCGGCGCTCCAGCTGCCGCTCTCCATGATCGAGAAGAACTTTGCCTGAGCGGGCTTGAACTTATTGGTCATCGCCGAGACGACGAGAGGGGCATATTCCTGCTTGCGCGCCTTCGTCACTTCGACCTTTATACCGTCACAGGCGTTATTCGCAGCGAAAGCGGACGTCAGCGCCATTCCCAACCCCGCAAGGCCGACCATAACGATTTTGGCATGTCGCCGGACCAGGCCGCTGAATTCAGACATGATTGGCTTTCTCCTTGTTCGCCCCCGAGTCCCTTAATCGGAATCGTCATCGTCCGATGAACTGTCGTCGTTCGATGAACTGTCATCGTCCGGTGTATCGACCTCGCAGCCGATGCCGCGGCAGCCTTGGTAGTTGCCTTGCGTATCGAAGTTGGGATTGCCTTCTCTGTCGTACTGCAGCCTGTCGTCGATACTTTGATCCCCGTCATCAGGATCGTCGACTTTACATCCGAGCCCATGGCAGCCGATGTAACGGCCCCTGGTATCGAAGTTGGGATTGCCGTTCCTGTCGAACTGCGGCCGGTCGTCTATCTTCCGGCTCCCTTTATGGGACCGATCAACCAGGCAGCCCTTTCCGCGACAACCATCGTAGTCGTCGGTGGTACAACCGACGATCGCCATCAAAGCAGTGGCCAAGGCCGCACAGATTACGAGTTTCATGATTCATTCCTCCGACTGGCTGGCGGCGGACATCGTCCATATCGGAAGGCCATTGCAGGCGGCGATCCTCGCTTTTGCCGCGACGGCTGGCGCCAATCGGAGGAGGGCAAAGCTTCGCCGGCCATCAAACGAGAGCCAGGATGTGGGCGATGCATTCGACGACTTAGCCGACGGTTGCCGTAATCTCTTGTGGGAGGGAACGCTCCCAGCGGGGGCCGCCGCATTAGCGACTGTCAACATTCCTCTCCCTGCTTAGTGCCCCTTCCGCCCAAGCATGTTTCAACGATCCGCTGACGCGGCTGTGCTTCCAAGAAATGCATCCGAGTCAGCCTATGACAAGGACAAATCCCAATATCGCAGGATTGAATTTTGCAAATGCTTAATAATTCGGAATCAGCACGGACTATCTTAGCAGATACTGAAATGTGATCAGTAGCAAGATTCCGGAATGCTTCCTTAGTTTTGCTCTCATTAAGCCGAGTTAGTGCAAGTAATATTCTATGTTGTTTTGAATTTTGCGCCCAGCTCTACAAAAAAGGCGCGACGATACCACATCTTATACGATCGCCATAATCGCGATCTATTGTGGTATTTTTTCGAACCCAGCCAACCGTTGCGAGGGCCGAAAGAAACGCGCCCCTTTGCCCGACTTTTCAACGCTGCGGCGTGCCAAATAGGGGCGCAGTGGGGGCGCCGCGGCCGCGTTGTGAGCATCTTCCCAGTCGGATTGTCATCGGGTAGCGTGCAGGGGCGGCACGTGAAGGCGCTCTCTTTGGCGAACGCACTGCCGCAGCTTCAGCAGTTGCCCGTCAGAAGATGGGTCCGGTGCTTGCCGCGACAGATTGTTCCCGTCCCGGTTCATTTCAGCACCGAAGCGAGGGGAAGAGATGCACAACCGATTTCGGCAGTGCCTGCGGAAAGTGTCGCTGGCGGCATTGACGATGCTGGCGCTAAACATCCCGATCCACGCGGCTGATCTCGTCATTGCAAAGCCGAACTGGCCGTCGGGCCAGGCGACGGCAAATATCCTCAAGGTCAGCCTGAAGGAAAATTTCGGGCTCGATGCCGACGTGCGCGAGATGGGGACGCTTATTGCCTTTGCCGGTCTCAATTCGGGTGAGGTGGATATTCATCCCGAAATCTGGCTGCCCAATCTGGACAATCTGGTGAAGAAGTATGTGGACGGGGCCGGCACGGTGGCCATCAGCCCTATCGGTGTGCCGGCATGGCAAGGCATATGCGCGACGCGTGAGGCAGCCGACAAATTTGGAATTCACGACGTTTCCGATCTCAGCGATACGAAGAAAACGGCCGCGTTGGATACCGATGGCGACGGACGCGGCGAACTCTGGATCGGCGCTGAGGGTTGGTCCTCAACCGCTATCGAGCGCGTCCGCGCCAACAGCTATGGTTATGCCAAGACAATGACCTTGCTGGAGACGCCGGAGGATGCCGGAATGGCGGCTGTCGATGCCGCCGTCGCCACGGATCATCCGATGGTGTTTGCCTGCTACGCGCCGCACTATGTATTTGAGCTGCACGACATTGTCCGCCTTACCGAGCCGCCCTTCGACCCGGCAAAGTGGAAGATCGTGCTGCCGTCAGAAGATCCGCTCTGGGTCTCGAAGTCCAGCGCGCCGGTGGCATGGGATACCGCACATTTTCATATCGCCTACGCCACCTCGCTGCGCAAAAAATATCCGAAGGTTGTGGCGTTCCTGGAACGGGTCGACCTGAGGCCCGAGGAAATCACCAAGATGAGTTATGCGCTCCAGGTAGAGCGTCAGGATCCTTACGAATACGCCAAACAATGGGTTGCCGCACAAGGCGCACGGGTGCACGGGTGGGCAAATCCATGAGCGGAAATCCTATGTTCGCGGAACGCGGCACCGTCCGGCGGCGCTCCCTCACGGCAGTCGTCGCCGCGGCGTTCGGTCTTGTCGCGGTGGCGGCGCTGGCTGCGGGAACACAGGTTTTCGACCCGAAAAGCCACAAATGGGTGGACTACGATCGCACCAAGGCGCGCAAATACTATGCCGCGCATAATGAGGTGCCCGAGGCATTTCGTCCGCAGATGGTCAAATTCCGCACCGCGGAAGTGCCAGGCACGATCATCATCGATGGCAACCAGCACTTTCTCTATCTTGTGCAGCCGGGTCAGCGGGCGATGCGCTATGGTATCGGCGTGGGCCGGGAAGGGTTTGGCTGGGCCGGCATCGTGCGCGTCGGCCGCATGGCGGAGTGGCCGACCTGGACACCTCCGGCCGAAATGGTCGCTCGCGATCCGAAGGCGGTGAAATACGCCGGAGGCATGGACGGAGGGCCCGACAACCCGCTCGGCGCGAGGGCGCTCTATCTCTATGAGCGCGACCAGGACACGATCTACCGGATACACGGCACCCCGGAGCCCTGGACGATCGGGCTCGACGTGTCGTCGGGGTGCATCCGTATGAGGAACGACGACATCGTCGATCTCGCGTCCCGCGTCAAGGTTGGAGCCAAGGTTATCATTCTCATGCAGGGGGCGGCACTTTACAAGGGTGTGTGAAGCGGCATTCGGAGAGGGACAAGCAATGTCGGCAAAAGATGCAGTGAGAACTTCGATCCTGGTGACGGCAATCGGATTCCTGGCTGGAGCCGTTAGCGCTTGTGTCAGCACGCCACCGCCGCCGCCTAAGGACCAGATGTCCAGGACCAAGGTCGAGACGGCCCCGGCGGACCTTCAACTGCTTTGCGCCAATGCGGTCGCCAAGGCGAGCGGTGTCGACAGCACGAAGATACTTCCGGTTTCATCGAGCAAGCTCGATTCCAAGACCTATCAGGTCGAACTCGATGCCAGTGGCAAGAAGACAAGCTGCCTCGTGGATACCGACGGCAACGTCAAATCGGTTGAGCCCGTCTGATCCGCTCTGGTCGACGAATTCGCAACCAACCTGACGATGCGCCATGGCTGCAGACATGACGATGTTTGGGGCGGCCAGCCGCGATGAGCGGTTTGGAGAGCCTGGCAAACCGCGCGCCTGCCTCACCCCAGCCCGATCCGCTTGGCGCCTTGCCGGAACAGCGCCTCGGCGTCCGGCTCGAAACGGAACGTGCCGATGAAATCGTCGGCGCAGTAGTTCGGCAGCATCTTGCGCAGCGCAGCGGCGAAACTTCGTGCCTCGTCCAGCCGCCCCGCCAGCGCAAGGCAATGCGCGGCAATCGCGAGGATGATGGCGTGGGCGTTGGGACGCGCGGCTGCTTTCAGCGCCCATTCGGCGGCTTCGTCGAACTGGCCGAGCCGGACATGCGACATCGCCCTGGCGCCCAACATACCGAACAGCAGCGGATCGAAGGGGCTCAGATGCCTGGAATGGTCGGATGAGCCGATCGCAGCCTGCGGGTCGCCGGACTGCGAATGGACGAAAGATAGCGCATAGTGGCCGAGCGCGAAATTCGGGCTGAGGTCTACGGCGCGTTCCAGCTCGATGAGGGAGCCGTCCTGCTCGCCGCGCAGCCACAGCGCCCGTCCCATGGCCCAGTGAGCGGCCGGATTGTGATCGTCGACGAGCAGGCTCTGGCCGGCTGCCTCGAAGGCCAGGGCGCTTTCGTGATCGCGGTCGCCCCAGCGCTGGAAGGCATTTTGCCAATGGGTGAAGGAGAGGCCGGCATAGGCGCGGGCGAACGTCGGATCGAGCTTCAAGGCTATGTCGAAGAAATGCCGGGCCTGCTCGTTTTCCGCGCGGGTGAAGCGATACATGTGCCAGAGACCGCGGTGGTAGGCTTCCCAGGCGTTCAGCGAATTGGGCGCCTTCAACATGGCGCGGTTGCGCTCGACCGTCTCGATCTCGGCCGAGATCGACGAGACGATGCTGTTGCCGATGTCGTCGAGCACGGCAAAGATGTCGTTCGGCTTGCGCTCGAACGTCTCGGCCCAGACGATCCTGGCCGTGCGCACTTCGACCAGCTCGACCGCGACGGTGACGCGGCCGGCCTGGCTGCGTACCGTGCCGGTGGCGACATAATCGACATTGAGCCGACGGCCGGCATCCTCCGGCCCAATGTTTTTTTCGGCGAGCGCAAACACCGAACCGCGCGCGATGACGAAGAAATCCCTGAGCTTGGCCAGGCGGGTGATGGTATCGTGGGTCAGGCCATCGGCGATGCCTCCGCGTGGACCGCCGTCAGCCGTCTCTTCGGCAAACGGCATCACCGCAAGCGAAGCCTTCTGCGATGCAGCAGTGTCGGAATTGGGAAGCACAATTGACGCGTGAGGGGCCGCGGGTACGAGTGACGGTCGCGCCCAGAGCGTAGCGGCAGGTCGTTCGTTGCGGATCGTGCGCCATGCCTCACGAACGGGTCCGAAATCCAGATCCTCCGAAGCAAACAGCTGCGCTGCGGAAGCGAGATGTTCCTCGCACGCGTCAAACTGGCCGCGCTGCGCCAGCCCTTTCAGAAGAGCCACATGCGCGCGCCCGTCGAACGGAGCGAGTTCCAGCCATTTGTCCAGATGCGAAGACATTCTGTCGGCATCCACCGGAAGCTTGTTGACGAGATGTTCCAGGATTGCGGCGTGCCAAGAGCCGAAGCGGCGGCGCTGAGCGATCAGCCAGCTGTTGAAATGCGGGCTGCGGTCGATCTCCAGCCCATCGAGAAAGTCGCCGGCGAACATTCCGGAAAGAGCCTGCAGCCGCTCTAGACCGAGCGTCTCAACGCCCTTGGCGGCGGCCGAGGCTATGTCGACAGCGTCGACGGAAGCACCTCTCAGATCAAGCGCGATCGTGTCGCCTGGTGTCTCGACCCTGCGACGATGCGGTTCATCGAGGATGCCTCTAAGCTTGCTCAGGCACCAGCGAAGCTCGCCGCGCGGGTCGTTCGGCACATCCCACAAAAGCTCGCAGAGGCGGCTGCGGCCGACCGGATGCGGCGCCAGCGCCAGATAGGCGAGCAGCGCACACAGCTTGCGCGATTTTGGGAGCTGGATGATGATGCCGTTGCGTGCGATCGTCAGGGGTCCGAGCAGACGCACGGAAAAGCCGGCCACCTCGCCGCCGAGGCTCGATCGGGTGGATTCCACGTAAGTTTCCACGCCTGCTCCCACGCTGGCCAGTCGGCCTTTGTTTTATCACCAAACGCGACACGGTGCATCCGGCAGCGAATTCCCGCTCCGGATGCCGCCATTGCCGGAGGCAAATGTAGCGCGGCAAGGTCTCGAAACCTCGCCGCCCAAGCCACCGGTCTGTAACCGGCCCGTGACGACAAGAGACAACGACAAAGCGAGGAGATCGACATGTTGCATCAACAGAAAATCAGAACCACCGCCGGGCGCGGCCGTCTGTTCGACAGCGTTCTCGACACGGTCGGCGATACGCCGGTGATCCGCATCAATAATCTCGGACCGGACCATGCCACGATCTATGTGAAGGCCGAGTTCTTCAATCCCGCCGCCTCGGTGAATCTGGCGCTCAACATCATCGAGGAAGGCGAGCGCAGCGGCGCTCTAAAGCCTGGCCAGACCGTGGTCGAGGCGACCAGCGGCAACACCGGCATCGGCCTTGCCATGGTCTGCGCCCAGAAGGGCTATCCGCTGGTGGTGACGATGGCCGACAGCTTTTCTATCGAACGCCGCAAGCTGATGCGCATGCTGGGCGCCAAGGTGGTGCTGACGCCGCGCGCCCAGAAGGGTTTCGGCATGTACAAGAAGGCGGTGGAGCTCGCCGAAGCCAATGGCTGGTTCCTGGCCCGCCAGTTCGAAACCAAGGCCAACGCCGCCATTCACGAAGCGACGACGGCGCGCGAGATCATCAACGATTTCGCCGGCTCGCGGCTCGACTGCTTCGTCACCGGCTACGGCACGGGCGGCACCGTCGCCGGCGTCGGACGCGTGCTGCGCCGCGAGCGGCCGGAGACCCGGATCGTGCTCGCCGAACCGGCCAATGCGCAGCTTATCGGCAGCGGCAAGCCGCAGCAGCGCGGCACCGGCGGCGCGCCTGCCGCCAGCCATCCGGCGTTCGAGCCGCATCCGATCCAGGGCTGGACGCCCGACTTCATTCCGGACGTGCTGCAGGAGGCGATAGACGCAAGCCTCTATGACGAGGTGGTGCCGATTGCCGGGCCCGAGGGCATGAAATGGGCCAAGGCGCTGGCGCAGAAGGAAGGGATTTTCACCGGCATCTCCGGCGGAGCGACCTTCGCGGTGGCGCGGCAGATCGCGGAAAAGGCGGCACCCGGCTCGGTGATCCTGTGCATGCTGCCCGATACCGGCGAACGCTACATGACGACACCGCTGTTCGACGGCATCGAGGCGGAGATGGATGCCGAGGAGACTGCGCTGTCGCAGTCGACGCCCGGCTGCCAGTTTCCGGCGTGACGGCGGCACATCGGGAGCGGCCTGCATGGACACGAAACCTGGACTGGCCGTCACGGCCACCGAGGAAACGCTTGACCCCTCGAACTGGGCCGACGTGCAGGCCCTGTCGCATCGGATCGTCGACGATGCCGTCGCTTACCTGCGCGATGTCAGAGAGCGTCCGGTGTGGCAGGAGATGCCGGTTGATGTGAGGACCTTCTTCACATCGCCGCTGCCGCGTTCGCCGGCGCCGCTAGCCGAGGTGTATGGCCAAGTAACCAGGAGTTTGATGCCCTATCCGATGGGCAACGTCCATCCGCGCTTCTGGTCCTGGTATATGGGCTCGAGCAATTTCACCGGCGCGCTCGGCGATTTCCTGGCGGCGATCCAGGGCTCCAACCTCGGCGGCGGCAACCATGCCGCCGCGCTGATGGACAACCAGGTCGTCGACTGGTGCAAGCAGATGATGGGCTTTCCGCAATCGGCCAGCGGCACGCTGGTCAGCGGCGGCTCGATGGCCAACATCATCGGGCTGACCGTGGCGCGCAACGCCAAGGCCGGCATCGACATACGCGAGCACGGCGTTGCCGGCATCGACAAGCCGCTGCGTTTCTACGGCTCCGACCAGCTTCACTCCTGTCACCGCAAGGCGATGGAAGTGCTCGGCCTCGGCAACCGGGCGCTGCGTCGCATCCCGAGCGATGCCGGGCTGCGGATCGACATCGCTGCGTTGCGGGCGGCGATCGCCGAGGACCGCGACGCCGGCTTCAAGCCGGCCTGCGCAATCGGTACGGCCGGCACGGTGAACACCGGCGCAATCGACGATCTGCAAGCGCTGGCTGACCTGGCGGCAAAAGAGGATCTGTGGTTTCACGTCGATGGCTGCATCGGCGCCTTGCTTGCGATTGCGCCGGACAATTCGCATCGCGTTGCCGGCATAGAGCACGCCCACTCGATCGCGCTCGATCCGCATAAATGGCTGCACGCGCCATTCGAGGTCGGCTGCGCGCTGATCCGGGATGCCTCCGTGCATCGCGGCGCGTTCGCGGTGATGCCGGAATATCTGGAATCGACGCCGCGCGGCCTGGCCTCCGGCCAATGGCTGCACGATTACGGCCTGCAGACGACGCGCGGCTTTCGCGCTCTGAAGGTGTGGATGGCGTTGCGAGAGCACGGCATCGAAAAGTTCGGCCGGCTGATCGACCAGAACATCGCGCAAGGGCATTATCTCGGCGCGCTGATCGCGGCCGAACCGGCACTCGCACTGGCGGCGCCAGCGAACATCAACATCGTCTGCTTTCGCTACCGCGCGGACGGACTGGGCGGGGAGCGCCTGAAAGCGCTCAATACCGAGATCATGCTGAGGCTGCAGGAAGAAGGCATCGCCGCCATTTCCGACACGACGGTGCATGGCCAGCATAGCCTCAGGGTGGCGATCAACAACCACCGCACCCGGCGCGACGATCTGGACCTGCTGGTGCGGGAGACCGTGCGGCTTGGACTGGAGATTTCAAGGCGTGGCGTGGCTCTTCCTTCTCCTTGTGGGAGAAGGTGGATGAGGGGTGTTCCAGCTTGATACTGACGGCACTCCGTCCGCACCCCTCAACCGTCTTGGCGCTGCGCGCCAATCCACCTTCTCCCACAAGGGGAGAAGGAAGAAGGAGCGGCGCTGGCCCCGACAATTGGTCGTCTGCAAGGCTACGCCTCGAGCCAAACCTTCTCGAAATGCTGCTCGAGCGACTGGTGCTGCTCGCAGCCATGCACGCCCTTGCGGTAGGTGCGGTAGACCGAGCGCCAGTAGGGCTGGATGATGACGCCGGAATCGCGCAGATTCTGTTCGATCTTGGCCATGAGCTCCTTGCGGGCGCCGGGATCGGGCATCGCCAGCGCCTTGTCGAGCAGACTATCGAATTCCGGATCGGCGTAGGCGCTCTCGTTCCATGCGGCGCCAGACTTATAAGCGAGCGCCAGCACCTGGACGCCGAGCGGCCGGCCGAGCCACTCCGTGCAGGAGAAAGGATATTTGCTCCAGTCGTTCCAGAAGGTCGCGGCCGGCAGCACGGTGCGCTTGATCTTCAGCCCGGCCTCGCGCATCTGCGCGGCGATGGCGTCGCCGGTGCTCTTCTGCCAGTCGACGTCGACCGAGATGAGTTCGTATTCGTGGTCGGCCTTGCCGGCCTCGGCGAGCAGGGCCTTGGCTTGATCAATGTTGCGGACGGCCGGGCCGATATCGGCATATTCGGGATGCATCGGCCCGACATGATGGTTCTCGGCAGGCTTGCCGCGGTTGTCCATGCCGATCTTCAGCACAGCGGCGTTGTCGACGGCGAGCTGGGCGGCGCGGCGCACCTTGATGTCGTCATAGGGCGGATTGCCGATATTGAACCGCGCGACGATGGTCGAGCCGGTGGCGATTTCCGAATTGCTCAGGCCCATGGAGTCGGTCTGCGCAACCGTGTCGGAGGCGGTTTCGTGGTCGGTGTCGATCTCGCCCGATTCGAAGGCCGACAGCATCGCATTGGGGTCGGAGCCGTAGTCCACCCATTTGATGCCGTCGAGGTAGAACTCGCCCTTCCACCATGGCTTGTCTTTGCGGCGGACTTCGGCGCCGACCTCGGCGTCCCATGCCACGAGTTCGCAAGGCCCGGTGGTGATCGCCAATGCCTTCAGCGGATCGCCGTCGCCTTCATAGCTGCGGTGCATGATCAGCGCCGGGTAGTCGGCCATGCCGGCGATCAGCGAAATGTCGGGCTTCGGCAAATTGAGCCGCACGGTGACGTCGTCGACGCGCTCGATGCCGCCGTCGACGGGCTTCTTGGTATCGGCGTTGACCAGTGCGCCCATGCGCGCGGCGACCGAATTGCCGGCGACGGACGCATCGCACCAGCGCGTCAGATTGTGGATCACGTCGTCGGCGTTGAAGGTGTCGCCGTTCGACCAGGTGATGCCCTTGCGGACATGCAGCGTCAGCACGCGGGCGTCGTCGCTGGTTTCCCAGCTCTCGAGCAGCCATGGCTCGAAGGTGAAGTCGCGCTTCCAGCGCACCAAATATTCGTTGCACTGGCGGGCGACGTTGGACATCTCGACGCCGTCGAAGGTGCGCGGATCCTTCCAGCCCTTGACGTTCATGGCGACACGCAAGATGCCGCCGCGCTTCGGCTCCTCGGCCCTGGCCGGTGACGGCGCAAGCCCGCCGAGCGCCAGCGCGCCGGTAGCGCTGACGCCGAGCGCAGCCATGGTGGCGAGATATTCGCGCCGGTTCATCTGGCCTTTCTTGAAGCCATCGGCGACGGGCTCGGCCTGCGGATGCAATGATCTGCCGGTCAACATGAATTTCATCGTCGTTCCCCTGTTGTTGGGCGCCCCGGCCAATCGCCAAACGCGGGGGACGGATGCGATCGCCGGGACGCCATTGCCTCGGGGATGATAGGGCGGGCTTCCCCAGGGGAGTGTTCGGACTTCCGCAGTTCTTGTGCGCTGTTCCGCAAACGGAAGATCCCGCTCACCCGGATTGCCAACCGAATTACGAAGGGCAATTCGGGGCAATCCGACCTCTCCCCCGGGGGAGAGGAGGTCGCCAGCGTTGATGCCAGCCTCTTCTCCCCAGCGGGGAGAAGGTGGACGCGAAGCCGCCGGATGAGGGGGTCTTCGCAACCTCAGTAAGGCCAGTCGCCTTTGCCGAGCGCGGCTATAGCCGCGACGATGCGCTCGAAGGCCTCGCCGGCGCGCGGCACGGTCTTGCGAGCGCGCAGGAAACTGTGCACGAGGCGCGGCTCCTCGCGCCACCATGTCTTGCCGCCGGCGGCGAGGATGCGGTCGCGATAGGCCTCGCCGTCGGAGGACAGCGGATCGCACTCGGCCGTGATGATGAAGGTCGGCGGTAGGCCGGAGAAATTGCTGCCTCGGAGCGGCGAAAAGGTCGGGTCGTCCTGCGACTGTCCCTTCGCCGACCGGATCTGGCGATAGAACTCGATGTCGCGCAACGTCAGCAGCGGCGCTTCGGCGTGCTCGACACAGGAGCCGGCGCTCTCTTTGCCAACTGGTTCCGGGCCGCCGAGCTCGGGATAGATCAGCACCTGGCCGATCGCATGGCGAGGATGGCGGCGTGTCGCCTGTGCCACCGCAGCGGCCAGATTGCCGCCGGCGCTTTCGCCGCAGAGCACTATCGGCAGGCCGGCCGTCGCCGTCGCCCATTCGAATACGGCCAGCGCATCGTCGAAGGCGGCCGGATGCAGATGCTCGGGCGCCAGCCGGTAATCGGCGGACAGCACGGCAAAGCCGGTGCCGGCGCATATCTCGGCGCAGATGTCGTCATGGCTGTCGAGCCCGCCAAGGACGAAGCCGCCGCCGTGATAATAGACGACCATCGCCTGCGGCGCCGTGCCCGCCATATGGTAGCGCCGGACCGGGATCGCACGGTCGCCGACGCTGCTGTCGCTGGCCTTGACGCCGGCAGGATAGGGCTCACGAAACGCCCGGCACATGGCATCATAGACCGCTCGCTGCCTGTCGATCGGCATGTAGACGATTTCGGGCGGATACCACTCGTTGACCCGATCGATATAGGCCCACAGCTCCGGATCGAGCAGCGTTTGGTATTTTCCGCGCCCTCTCGTTCCGGGTCGCTCGGCTTCGGTGATCATCGCTGCGCGATCCCGCTCAGAGCTCGGCGTAGAGCCGGGCAGCATTTTCATAGCTGAAGCGCAGCGGCACCGAGCCCTCGACCTGCCAGGCTTCGACCGTCTCGCCTGCCAGTAGCCGGCAGGCGCCGTCGGTGGTGGTGACGGCACCGCCATAGAGGCGGTTGGCAAGGTTGAGGATGGCCGTCTGGTGCATCGCCGTGCTGCCGCTGCCGCAGGCATCCTTGACCAGCAGCACTCGAAACCCGAGCGCCACCGCATCCTTGACGGTGGCATCGATGCAGGCCTCGGTCCAGACGCCGGCAACGACCAGCCACTCGATGCCGTCGGCCTTCAGCCGCTCGGCGGCAGGCCCCGCGCGGAAGGCGCTGGCATCGGTCTTGACCAGCATCATCTCGCCTGTCGCCGGGCCCACTTCCGCGCAGATCGCAGTCAGCGGATCGTCCTTGTCGGAAAACGCCGACTTGCCGCTGGCCTCGACCGGGTGGAACGGCCGCGCCGTGGCGAGATCGACGATATAGGCCCAGTGGTAAAGGGGCACATTGTTGGCCCGCGCCGCCTCCTGCAGCCGCTGGACGTTGGCGAGGATGTCGCCATAGCCTTCGACCAGATAGCGCTTGTCCCGCCGATGCTCCTCCTGGAGATCGATGAACACCGCCGCCACCTTGCCGCGCTTGATCGAGATCGGGCTTTTCATGCAAAACTGCCTGTCAACACTCAAACCTGCCTGTCAAGGAACTCGTCCTCATAAGGGAAGCGCGACAGAAGCTCGGTGCCGGTCTCGGTGATCAGGATCTCGTCCTCCAGCTTGACGCCCTCGCGGCCGCCCTTCTCGCCGATATAGCTTTCGACGCTGACCACCATGCCGGGCACGATGACACCGTCGCGGCCATAGGTCTCGTAGTCCATGGCATGCGCGATGAACGGCGTCTCGCCATGCATGCCGACGCCGTGCATGACCGAGGTGTAGCGCTGGTCGACGAAGCGGTCGGGAATTTTCCAGGCCTTTTCGGCAATCTCGCGAAATGCCATGCCCGGCTTGACGACCCCGATATTGTGCTGAACCTGGTCGTGCGCCATCTTGTAGAGCGACTTCTGGTAATCCGTCGGCCTGCCCGGGCCGCAGCGGAAGGTACGCGAGAAATCCGAATAATAGCCGTAGCAGCCGATCGTATCGGTATCGAGCGCCAAGAGTTCGCCCGGCCTGATCTTGCGGCCGCTCGCTTCGTTGAACCAAGGATTGGTGCGCTGGCCCGAGGTCAGCAAACGGGTTTCGATGAACTCGCCGCCTTGGCGGATCACCTCGCCATACATGATGGCGAACAGGTCGTTTTCGGAAACGCCGGGCTTGATCGCCTCGCGCACGGCATAGACGGCGGCCTCGGCGCCAGCCATCGACACCTGCAGGCATTTTACTTCCTCGGGCGTCTTGACCGCGCGCACCGCCAAAATCTCGCCCTGGCAATCCCGCACCTCGCAGCCGCGCTTTTCCAAGGCCAGTGCCTGCAGATGGCTGCAGCGGTCGAGCCCGAGCTTCATCGAGCCGCCGCCATGCGCCTTGAGCAATTCGGCGACCTCATCGGCGAACGGGCCGGCGGTCTCGTCGTCGCGGCCTGACACCGATGACCAGACCAGCTTGGACGGACGCGCCTCGTCGATCGTGTCGAGCACCATCGAGACATGGTAGCTCTGCGGATATTCGAACAACACGATCGGCCCTTCGGTGGGGATGAAGAAGTAGCGCGTCGAGTTGCGCAGGAAATAGCCGAACATGTTGCGCGAGCCGGTGGCGTAGCGCTGGTTGTAGGGGTCGAACAAAACGACGCCGCCATAGCCGGCCTCGCGCATCCAGGCGCGCAGCCTGGCCAGCCGGCCCTTGCGCAGCGCGCCGGCGTCGATGAAGGACGGCTCGGTGTCCGACAGCCACATGCCGCCGGCCGGATCCGCCGCCGCCGGATGGCGCATGCGATCCCTAAAGTCGACATCCTCAGTGCTGTCAGGGTCAAAAACGACGATGCTCATGGGTGCCTCCTGGAAGCGGCGAGGATGGGCCATGCGCCGCGTAGAGGCTGTGCGAGATACCGCAGATGTTGTGCGAAATACCGCTTGAAGTCGTTCCGTAGCGTTCTACGGCGCCCCCCTCTGTCCCTGCCGGACATCTCCCCCTCAAGGGGGGAGATCGGCTCGTCATCGCCGCTTTCGTGAATTTCCACCGTCGCAGGAGGAGCGGAGCATCGAAGCTGCCAATCTCCCCCCTCGTGGGGGAGATGTCCGGCAGGGCAGAGGGGGGCGCTGTCCCGCCAACATCCGAAATACCTAATGCCTCCGCATCACCTTCGGCGCATGGCCATGCTCCTCCCGAAACGCCCGCGCAAAGCTCGACATTGAGGCAAAGCCGCAGGCCAGCGCCACGTCGCGCACCATCAGCGTCGAATGCGCCAGGAGGTCGGCGGCGCGTTTCAGCCTGAGGCGGCGGTAATAGCCGTTGGGCGAGATGCTGAGCTCGGAGCGAAAATTGCGTTCGAGCTTGTCGGAGGAGACGCCAAGCCTATTCGCCAACTCCGCCATGCCGAGCCGCTCCTCCACCGCATCCTCCATGATGGCGATGGCCGACAGCACAGTTCGTTCTGCACGCCGGTCCGCAGCCTGAGCGGCATCAGCTTGCGGTCGACGCTGGAGCGCAGCGGGCTGTGCACGAACCATTCGGCGACGCCGGCGGCCAGTTCGGCGCCATAATCGCTGGTGATGATCTCCAGCATCATGTCGAGGCTGCCGACGCCGCCGGCCGAGGTGAATCGCTTACGGTCGATGACGTAGAGATCGCGCCTCAGTTCGATGTCCGGAAACGCTTCGGTGAACGCCGCCTGGCTGGTCCAGTGCAAGGTGCAGGCATGGCCGTCGAGCAAGCCGGCCCGCGCCAGGAAGAAGGCGGCATCCGCCACCGCGCCGATATGGGCGCCGCCGCGCAGGCTCCTGCGGATCCAGCTCACCGCATCGTGCGCGACGAGATGATCGGCATCGCCGCCCGAGCAGACGACGATGCGATCGACCTTCGGCGCATCGCCGGCAAAAAAGCCCGGCTGGATGACGACGCCGTTCGAAGCCTCGACCGGACCTTCGGCGGCGCCGACAATGATCCAGCGGTAGCAGTCTCGCTTGGCAAGCACGTTGGCGGCCCGCAACGGCTCGATGACCGAACTGAACGCCATCATCGGAAAGCCGGGGAAGACAAGCACGGCAAAGGTGAGGGGGCCGTCGGTGGGTCTGGATGGGTCGCGTGTGGGGGTGGTCATTGGTAAGGATGCCCGATCGGTCGGCAGGGAGCCACAATTCCTGCGCGATGTGTAGTTCCTGCCGCGCCATCGCATCCAAGCGCGGCGTCAGCGCGAAGCGATGTCCCGGAGATTTCGCGCTCTCACGATCCAGGAATTCGACTTCATTATCACGCCTTCCGGCCTCCCAAGCCCTCCGCAGAACTACCCGGAGGGGACGCGGAAGGCAATATCATCTTGCATAGCGGCGCCCAGAATGCGCGCGACAGAAACTTGCGCAAATTAATAGGTTGCGCAATTGTACGTAGGCTTGGGCGAGATTTCTTAGGGAGTGGGGGCATGACACTTACCACGCAGCAGCAGATACTTATCGAGCAACGAGTGACTAATGAGGCAAAATCAACGGGCGCTGCATACCTGATTTGGTTTTTGCTTGGGGGCCTCGGCGTTCACCATTTTTACCTTGGTCGCACCGGGAGCGGTATCGCTCAGCTGATGCTTTTCATTTTTGGATGGATAACCTTGCCCATCTTCGTCGGCGCTTTCCTTCTCATCACCTTGGCTATTTGGGTTCTTATCGACGCCTTTTTGATCCCGGGCATGGTCCAGTCACACAAAGAAGAGGTCCGACGAGGCTTGACCAGCAGCGCTTTGATCATGAGTAGCTCATGATGCGTTAACATGCGGGGACCAGCCAGAGAAAGATTGGCAGCTCGGCATCGCGCCCGATCGTGCGCAAGCCGCTGCGCGGGCAAGCCTAGCGAGAGGCACCATCATCGCTACGTTCGGTGGTGCCGGCTTTCGCCCTTGGCAAAAAGGAACTATCAATCTATCGGCTTTATGATCGGCGGTTAAGGTCGAGACTGGTACACATGGCACAGCGCGTCAAAGCCAACATCCGGCCGGCTCTAATAACGTGGGCGAGAGAAAGCGCGGGATTTACGCCAGCGGAAGCTGCTTCGCGCCTCAAGCACGAAGAGGACGCTTATCTCGCATGGGAAGCTGGCGAGGAGATGCCCACGCTCCCGCAGTTGCGCAAAATAGCAGAATTGTTCAAGCGACCTCTTGCCGTATTCTACCTGCCGGAGCCTCCGAAACTTTTCAGGTAATGAGAGATTTGCGGCGCCTGCCAGGGGTGGGATTCCGTCGTTATCCGCCAGGGCTGCAGCTAGAAATCAGGATGGCCACTGAACGACGGGAGCTTGCGAGAGAACTAGCCGACGATCTCGGACAAGAATTAATTCGATTTGATATGCAGGCCGCGTTGAATGATCGGCCTGACAACGTTGGTGAAACAATAAGATCCGCATTGGGTATCACTACAGCCCTGCAAAATGCGTGGCGCGACAGCGACGGACGAGCATCCTTCAACGCGTGGCGTAGTCGCATAGAAGCGAAGGGTGTCCTGATTTTTCAAACCACGAGGTTCGATACTGAAGAGGCTTCAGGATTCGCCATAGCTGACGATATACTCCCAATCATTGCAGTTAACAGAAAGGATCCACCTACGCGCCGAACGTTCAGTTTGGTTCACGAACTCGCGCATCTGCTCCTGAAGGTGAGCGGCGTGTCGGATCTAGACACTGACGCGGCGCGGCCGGCTGAAGACCAGCGATTAGAAATCTTCTGTAATCATGTAGCGGCAGCCTCATTAATGCCGCGCGATGCTGTGCTGAACGATCCTCGGATATCTGGCCGGCCGCTTCGCAGCACGGATTGGTCGGACAATGAGATTAGCGACATCGCCAGATCATTCGGGGTAAGCCGCGAGGCAATCCTCCGCAGGCTGCTGACGTTCGACCGCACGACGCCTGAATTTTACACGATGAAACGGGGGCAATATCAGGCTGAAAGGCAGGCATGGCTGAAAAAACAAAAACAGGAAGCCAGCGAGGGCCCTGGCATCCCCAGGAATATGCCTCAAGAGACGCTTAGCAACTTCGGCAAACCCTTGGTCCAGATGATCATCGGGAATTACCACCAGGAGAATCTGACGCTCAGTGAAGTCTCGGGGTATCTCGGCATCAAAGCCAAACACCTGCCGAAGCTTGAGCTGCTTTCCGGGTTTCGCTGATGGATCTGTGGCCGAGCTACAGCATCGACAGCAGTTCCCTAATGCATGGTTGGTGCCGGGTCTACCGACCTAAAAACTTTGGCTTCGTCTGGGACAGGCTGGAAGCGCTGGCAGTAGAAGGTCGATTGAAAGCTTCTATCGAGGTGCTTCACGAAATCGCAAAAAAAGACGACGATCTATTCAAATGGTGCAAGGAACGGCAAGAGGTTCTTTTCGTCGAGGTAGATGACGATTGCCAAGCGCATTTGGCACGGATAATGGCCGCATATCCTCGATTAGAGCGGCGGACTTTCATGTGAGTCCATACCCTGCGGCTGCGAAGTAATTTCTGCATTCTATTGGAGAGAAGAGATTGCAGATATCGCCAATGGCCTGCCACAGGGCGTCGATGGTTCTGATGGCCTTTGCGCGCAGGTGCGCCTTGAGCTTGGCGAATGCCATTTCGATGGGATTGAGATCTGGGCTGTAGGGCGGCAGGAAGAGCAG